>JAHFTM010000070.1 GCA_023269335.1 Chlamydiia bacterium | reverse complement strand
GAGGATTGCTTCTACACTCAAAGAGCTAACAGCAGCTGAAAAAAGCTATCCTAAAAAGGAAGAGCTCATCAATGCGTGGCTTCTTTTTGATCAGGAATACTGCCTTCGATTTTTGCTGGAGGCTGCTTTGAAAAACAACACTCAAGAGTGTATTGATTTTTTTGCTTTATCGTGGAATGGCGTAACAGTAAAATTCCCGGAGAAGTATAAAAGGGTAAAAGCTTCTATAGATAGCGCGCTTGAACAGCTTGTCAAAGCACAAGAGCAAAAAAAATATGCTACAGTGTGTCTGAATTCGATTAAGTATGAGCTTTTTTACGTCAATGGTGTCTACCCAACACAGTTAGTTGACCAACTGAATTTTGGCATCGAATATGAAAAAAAAGCTATTGACGATTTAGAATTTTTGCAAAAAAACATAAAGGATGTGCAAAGTGAGCAAATTGATTTTCTTACAAAAATCGTAGATGTGCTACACACAACAACGCTTGATAGTCTGATGAGTCTTGAAAATGCAGCACTTGATGCAAGCCAAAAAAAAGAGCTTAGTGAACTGCAAGGGCTCTTTTGTGCGCTTTATCCCGCACTTGTCAGCATAGAAGGTGAAATTATGGCCCACAAAAAGGCTCTCAGGTTTTTCGAAACAGTGAATCAAACAGTCCAAGAAAATGAAATCAGGCAGTCAGAGATGCAACCCGATCTTCAAAAGCAAAAAACAAATGAGCAGAAGATGGGACACTCTCAACTAGAAATTACTCCCGATGAGGCGTGGTCAGATCTTTTAATGATGGAAAATGAAGATAGAAAAGTGCAAGACGAGCATGTGCAAATTCAAACCGAGATAGGAAAGCCATGGTAGCAGAGATGTTGAGACTCATCACCTGTTTTGCCTTTGTATCTCTTGCTCCTACAGATATTGCCGTTGACGTTCCTGCGAAAGTATCCGTGAGTGTTGATCCAGGCTCTGCAATTGAAGAACAGCCTATCAAAGCAAATATTTCAATCATTCGAGAGTTGAAGCAAAAAGTTGAACCAGAAAGTTTTACGCTTGATGATAAGCCAATCAAATTGCAATTCGTAAGTGATGAATACCCCCCAGAACAGGCACTATTTCCCAAGAATGATCCTGATAGTATTGTCACCTCTAAGTATAACTTTACAATCCCTAGTAAGAAAAGGGGGCTGTATGTGCTTGGGGTAGTAAGTGGAGTGGTAGGCGGCATAACAGTACAGTCCGTCGCGACTACCTTTGAAGTGATAGGAGGGGTGAAAACAAATGATCTTTTACTTGAAGGCTACGTAAAAGAAAAAGGCCCTATTTACCCAGGGCAAAAACTCACTTTTGAATATCGCATCACCTTTGCTGATCCGATTGAATTGACAAGAGAAGATCTTCCCTTACTTGACTTTGAAGGATTTCGCGGCATTGGAGCACCAAAAATTGACACATTTTTGCAAGGTGCGAAAACGATTCAGACAATCAGTCAGACAGTAGAGGCGCTGTCAGATGGGCTTTTTCATGTCCCAGAATCTCTTATCGAAGGGTATATTTATTCAGAAGATATTTATGGGAATAAGGTGCGCTCCTCTTTGCTTTTACAGGCCACAAGCCCAGCGATTGATGTGCAGATAAAGGCCTTTCCTGAAAAAGATAAGCCTTCATCTTTTACAGGAGCTTTAGGGCAGTTTTACTGGCAAACGAGGCTTCTTAGCCCGCATTCTGTGGAAGTTGGCGAGAAAATTCAGTTGGAAGTTACTGTGACAGGACGTGGTGATTTTGATACGGTGAGTCTTCCTAATTTTAATAAGCTGAGTAGTTTCATGCATGCCTTCCAATTAAGTGATGTTCCTTCTCAAGGTAAAGTTATAGAAAACACAAAAGTCTTTGTAGTTGATTTAATCCCGTTATCGAGCAAAATTAAAGAGATTCCCCAGATAGAGTTTTCTTCGTTTGATCCTGTTTTAGATCGTTATTTTATGGTGCAGATCCCTCCGATTCCGATCATCATTCGGCAAGGTTTACAAAAGGACTCGGCAAGTAAAACAGTTGAGTCAGTTCAAGAAAATAAGTTGCAGAGTCAAACGCAAACACGAGAGCAAATTCAAGGGCAAAATTCTGCAGAAGGAATTTCACTCATAGAAATAGAAGGCAATGTATCGCTTAGTCAAAAAACGATAGTTCGGCAGCTTTTTGATCCCTTGATTTTGATTCTTCTAGGAACGTGTCTAGCAGTGCTTTTTCTGCTGCAATTAGTTATTGTCAGGTTTATAAAAGAGAAAAAATTACGACCCAAAGAAGAGCTGAGTAGAGAAATTTTTCTCGCTGCTTTAAAAAATAAAAATTCACCAAGCAGCTGTTTTGCGCAAATCCGTCGCGCGTTTTTACTGAGGTTATATGAAGTTGGTGCAACAGCGCAGCTTGCAGAAAACCCTCAGCTGCTCTCAACAGAAGGGCTGCAAGGTGATATCAGGAAATTTTTACTATCGATTGAAGAAAAGCGCTTTAGTGGTCTTGGTGCAGATATGGAAGCAAAAGAAGTAATTGAAGAAGCCACCTCTCTTTACTATCGATTAAAACAGCCTGAAAAGGGCGTGGTAAAAGCGCAAACTGTGCTGAAGCTGGTACTTTTTTTCTTTTTCATGACTACATGTAGTAGTGCTTTACAAGGTGAAATATATGTAGATGCCGGCTTGACTAGGTATATAGAGGGTGAGAGGGCAGCAAGTGCTGAGGTGCGAAAAAAGGCCTTTAACGAGGCTCTCATTGAGTATCTTAAAGTAGAGCCCCTTTATCCCTCTGGAATTTATTTTTATGACGTTGCCAATTGTTATTATCAGCTAGGGGAGTATGGGTTAGCTATTTTGTACTACTATCGCGCTTTGAATGAGCTTCCACGCAATAGTAAAATAGAACGTAATCTAGAACAGGCGCTGAAAAAAGTGGGTCAGACAAAAGAAAATTCAAGCACGCTCTACGATTTTCTTTTCTTCATCCATCAAAAGCTTTCATTTTATGAAAAAGAAATGGCAGTTCTTGCCTTACTACTCTTTTCCTTTGTCTTCGGCTCTCTTTGGCTTTGGCTTTCTTTAACTGTCTTTAGAAAATTTGCTATAGTCTCTTTTTGTGTCATGTCTCTTTTTGTTATCAGCATGCTTTGGACAACCTATCTTTGTATGCCTTATGCTGTTATTATTCGTCCCGCCGAGCTCCTTTCCGGCCCTGGCAAGCAGTACGCTAAAGTAGATGCAAAGCCTCCGCTTATTGGAACAAAGGTGCAGGTGGTAGAAGTGATAGAAAAAGGCACCTATTTAAAAATAAAATTAGCAGATGACCAACAAGGGTATGTCGCAAGCGAGCAAGCGAGAATCATCTAAGAAATCATAAGAAGCACATAACCTTAGGCGACAATAAGGTAATTATGCTAAAATTAATTACTAAAAACATACCCCCGTAGTTTATGGATATAGCACAAAAAGCATTGTATAACTCCCTTCGCATAAGCTGGCTGCAGGATGACCAGATTTCTGTGGAGCCCTGGAAGGTTGAAGACTATCGTCTGCTTGATGTGGAGGCGCTTTTTTCTAGATTGTTGCAAAGAGAGCTCTTTCTTGATCGCACCTCTTTTAAAACCTATGCAGATCAGTTTGATTCTCCGGAAGAGTTGACACAGTGGTTGATTGATAGCGAAGATCTATCTCCTGAAGATTATGACCAGGTGTATCTTGTTATTTTTGAATTATGGAGAAGGCTTTGTGCAGAAAAGCCGAGCATTTCGATCTTGTGCGATGAGCTTGATCTGCAAATTTACCACTACGATCAGGGTGCCGTTGAATATCTTGAGGCTCTTCAAGATGCCATCAATAATTTTCACAGTGTTTTAGAAGAAAATGTTGATCAGGGTATGCAAAGAGAAGAGGTTTTTTCAGCAATTTCTGAATTTTGTGCGCATGACCTTGAGCATTTTTTTTACGACTACATTGCTGATCAAGTGGATGCTCAAGATACAGATTATGCAACGGAGCTCTTAGACGCGTTTTATCCTTTTGTGATTGATAAGAAGTGGTTTGATCTTTTGAAAGCGAGACTTGTGAATATTCGAGATTTTCATGAAGCAAATACAATGATTAAACAGGTCTTTGAAGCAAATGTAGAAGAGGCAACAGCCTCGCTTGCATTGAATCTTGATATCCTTTCTCTTATGGTTCAAGGTGGTAATTATGATCTTTTCTTGCAAATCGTAGAGCACACGTTAACGCTCATTGAATGTGAGGAAGAATTCATTGAACTTTTAACTGTGACAGCAGACTTTTTCCGTTGCCTTGATCAAGAGGGTACACAAGAAAAAATCGAACAGCTGATATCTAAAAGAGCTCACAAAGAAAAAGCAGACCCTATCAAGCAAAGTGATTCAGATGTTGCCTTTTTTAAAGCACTTTTAAAAGGGTAAAGTTCAAATAATCACAGGCTGTCAGTTGATAGTTTACGCCCTCTTTTACGCCAAACAAATTCAACCCTTTTTTTACGCTGTGAAGATGGCCAAAAAGTACATGTTGAATATGTGCCTCTTCCATCATCTTTGAAACGAGTGAGGGTTTTAAGTCTGCGCTGATTGGTGGGTAATGCGTCATCACAATTTTCACTTGTGCATCGCGCTTCATGGCTTTCATGCTCATATTAAGTCTGAGTAGCTCTCTTTGAAAGATCTTCTCATCTTCTGCCTGTTTTTTTGCAATGTCAACTTCGCTTAAAGGCGGTTTTGCGGAGCGTGAGTTTTTTTGATAGTCGATATATTGTGAAAAGTTATATTCCTGACTATCCCAGAGCCTTGTGCCGCCGATGGCAACATCATTCCATAAAAAGGCATCATTGTAGATGGCGTGAATACTTTTTGGCAGCACGCTGCGTACTTTGCCGATAGCCTGCCACCAGTAGTCGTGGTTACCTTTAATCATCACTTTAAATCCAGGCCTTTTGTCAATCCACTCAAGGTCGGCCACGGCTTCTTCAAGATGCATTGCCCAGGAGATATCTCCGGGGATCAGTACTAAATCAGTTGGCTTGACAGAACTGTCCCAAATTGTGCCTATTTTCTCGTGATGATTCAGCCAGTTTTCTCCAAAAACATGCATTTCTTTAGCTTTACAGCCAAAGGAGAGGTGTAGATCGCCTATTGCCCAAATTGTCATAGAAGTGGCTCTTTTAATGAATAAAAGCACATGATAGCAGGTTCGAGATCGGCAGAGAATAATTTTTATACATTCTATACAAGAATATGTAGATGAAGCTGGTTCTTCCGATGTGCTTAACGCTCTTTATTCGACTTGTTACCGTTTGCAAACAAGCTCTAGTTATTTTAAGAAAGTGAGTAAGGCGTTGAAGGGGCCAAAAGCCAAACAAGTGCTCCAAGATATCCTTCAGGAATACTGGCATACCAACTACAGCTCTGAAGAATAAAACAGTTTAGATTATTTCTAACTTGAGCAAATCGGAAATCCATTCACTCACTTCGTGAAGAGTGGATACATTTTGAATTTGACCGGCGGTTAGCCCAAGAAAAACTTTTCTCACGATGTGTATACTTTGAGTAAGCTTGGCTCTCACAACAATCCTTAAAGAATAAATCCGTCAGGAATAACTGCCCCGCGCAAAACGACGATAACGCCATCGCGGATGAAGATATTTTTCGAATCGTAGTGCGTCAACCGTCCCTTATTGATGAGCTGCACACCTTTGCCAATGACTGCGTTTTTATCGATAATGGCATGGCGGATGATGCAATTTTCATCGATGAAAGGATGTTCTGGTCCGTTATGTGACGAGCGAGATGGCGCATGATAAAATTCATTTCCCATGACATAGGTATCTCGAATAATGGAGCCTTTCTTAATGACACTTCTTGGTCCAAGTAGTGAATTTGAAATCTCATCTGCCTCTATGATTGAGCCTTCACAAATGATAGAGTTTGTCACTTCCGTATTATAAATTTTTGGTCCTGGAAGATGGTAGCCGTGCGTGTAGATGGGGTGCTTTTCATTGTAACAATCAAAGAGTGGCTCTTTTGCACAAAGCGCTATGTTTGCTTTGTGAAAGGATTCAATCGTTCCGATATCTTCCCAATAACCATTATGTGGATAAGCTGCAATGCTGCCCTGCTTGACTTTATTTGGGATTAGATGCTTGCCAAAATCTTCACGGGGGTCATTTTTCAAAAGATTAAAGAGTGCTTCACGTTTAAAAAGATAGATGCCCATCGATGCTAAATAGGGTTTATTATCTCGGGCATCGAGCCCCATTTTTTCTAAAGTGCTGGATGCAGTCCTCAGTTTTTCAAGAAGCGCTACATCATCTGGCTTTTCATGAAAATCAACAATGTGGTGATCTTCATTAATTTTCATGATGCCCATGCGGTTTGCATCTTTTTCTGAAACAGGGAGGGCTGCTACGAGTACATCAACATCTTTTTGCATCGCATAGCGTACCATCTTTTGGAAGTCCATATGGTACAGTTGGTCGCCAGATAAGATCAGGAAGTAGTCAGCTGGTGTTTCGATAAGATATTCAAGGTTTTGGCGCACAGCATCAGCAGTTCCTTGATACCAAGAATTTTTATCCGGTTTTTGCTCCGCACCAAGAAGTTCAATAAAGCCCGTAGAAAAAGTATCGAGTCGATAAGTCTGTAAGATATGGCGGTGAAGAGAAGAGGAAAGAAACTGAGTAACGATGAAGATTTTTTGAATGTGTGAATTGATAGAATTGGATACCGGCACATCAATCAAGCGGTATCTTCCGCCAAAGCAAATAGCAGGCTTACAGCGTGTAAGCGTCAATGGGTGCAGGCGGGAGCCTTGGCCGCCGCCTAAGATAAGGCAGGCGACGTTCTGCATGTCTACAGGATACTCTTTTTTTGTGGATGGATGGCCATCTTTATCAGTAATCGTATTGATCGCATCGCGAATGGTGTGCATAGCTTAAGTCCCTTGATTGTTACAGTTCTACCGCTCAATGCTCGTTATACGATGTAAGTAAAATTTTTACTATACATATTTCCGGTATTGTAATTTTCAGAGATAAAACCTATTATTTTTGTTCATTATTAACGGATGTAGTTATATGCCGGAACTTCCTGAGGTAGAAACAGTTGTACAAGGTCTTTTACAAGGTAAGATCATTGGTAAAAGGATTGCTGCAATTTCCATTACCTATCCACAGCTTGTAAAACAGCCAGATGAGTTCCTTAAAGAAGTTAAAGGTGCTAGTGTTGAGCATTGCTATCGCCGAGGAAAATTCATTCTTTTTGATTTAAGCTGTGGCAAAACACTGCTTGTGCATTTGCGAATGACAGGCAAACTGTTACTCAGCGAAAAAACAGAAAAATCCACAGCTCATATCCATGCAGTATTTACTTTCAACGATGGTTCAAGCATGCTTTATAGCGATGTGCGAAAGTTTGGCCGTTTTTATCTGGTGGATGATGCGGTCAAGTACCTTTCACATCTTGGCATAGAGATGCTGGCGGACGATTTTTCTTTTGCTGAATTTTGCAAAAAGATCATGCAGTCAAATCGTAGCCTAAAGACTCTTTTACTAGATCAGAAGGTGATTGCAGGGCTGGGAAATATCTACGTTGACGAGGCTCTTTTTAAGGCACAGCTGCATCCTAAGAGAAAGAGCTGTACATTGACTAAAAAGGAGCTCATGACATTAGCTGATGCGATTCAAAGTGTGTTGCAAGCGGCAATTCAGCGGGGCGGAAGCTCTCTTGGCAAGGGTCTTGGAAACTTCTTAAACTCTTATGGCAGATCAGGTGAAAACCAGCATGAATTCCAAGCCTATCAAAGGACTGGGTTGCCCTGCAAAGTCTGTTCAACAAAGATTGAGCGTATAATCATGGGGCAACGCTCGACGCATTTTTGTCCACGCTGCCAAACGCTATAGATGCAAAAAAATTTCAAACAAAGGTGAGTTGAGCTCCAAAGCCTCCCTCAAAGCCCTCTTCGTTTGGAAGTTGTAAAAAGCTTGCTTCTTGCTTCAAGCCAAGTTCTTGACAAGCAAGTGCGCAAAGGTGTTCATTTTCTTCAGGTAGAATACTGCAGGTGAGATACCAAATCTTCCCCCCTTTTTTAAGATGCTTTTTAGCATTTTTAAGAAGCGCAAGCGACTGATTTTGCAGTTCTGAAAGAGATGCTTGTGAAATTCTAAAGCGTGCCTCAGGGCATTTGTAAAGGACGCCACTATTTGTACAGGGAGCATCGACAATAATCAAATCAAATGATGCATCAAGAGAAAGTAGCTCACCCTTTTCACAAGTGATTTGAGCTGCGATCCCATATTTTTTAAGATTTTCTTTCAGGCGCAAAAGTTTAGCTTGTGAAACATCGTTGGCATGAATTTTGGCATCT
>JAHFTM010000285.1 GCA_023269335.1 Chlamydiia bacterium | reverse complement strand
ACGTTAAACCTCAGGACTGACCCAACGTTCTACGAATGCCAAGCCCGACCTCCTCTTTTTTTAAATAATTGCTATTTCAAATGTCCGAATGCCAGGCCTGACCCCTTTTCTTTTCTCGGTTGCTAGGCCTTGTAGGCCTTGCGTTGAGATCTTTCAAAGATGACCAGAAGAACGATGGGGGCGATTGGACTCGAACCAACGGAGACCGAAGTCGAGGGATTTACAGTCCCTTGCCATTGCCACTAGGCGACACCCCCAAAAAGAGTTGACAACTCAAAGGGAATGCTGACAGTAGGAATTGAACCCACAACCGTCCGATTACAAGTCGGGTGCTCTACCAATTGAGCTATGTCAGCAAAAACATGGGGATGTTATATCAAACTTGGACTTTCAGCTCAAGTGTTTTCAAATCACTCTTTTTAAAAATATCGTCACCACTACTCATTACTTGCTGAAACAGGCACTACAACCTCTTCTTCAACATTTCCACCTTGTGAAGCTATTGACTTATCAGGCGCTCCTTTTTTGGCATGTATCTGCTTTGCCTGACCTTGCTCCTGATTTTCTATGACTTTAAAAAAGCGCTCCGATAGACCTTTTGTCGAAGATCCAAAAGCAGCTGCAAAAGGTCCTTTTCCTAATACTTCTGCCTTAAGCTGCCTTTGCACCTGCGCCTTAAAGCCACAGCACTTCTTAAACTTCTTGCCTGAACCACACGAGCAGAGCTCATTTCGACCGCTTTTATTAGACATAACCGATTCCTCTGTAATTATTGATCTCTATACCGGAAAAAGATATCATTATATGTGATTTTTATTAAATAATTTTACGCTTGATGATGAACGAAATACCAATAGCCCAACCTCCCTGGAATGGGCTCGGAAAAAAGCTAGAAAGCACCCTCAGACGCGCCATTTATGAATTTGACATGCTCACAGGCGTTGATAAGCTTGCTATTGCCTTAAGCGGCGGCAAAGACAGCCTAGCACTTCTTTTTTTACTCAAAGCCATTTCTGGGCGCGGCATGCCACCATTTGATCTTGTGGCTATCAATATCGCAGGTGAATTTACCTGCGGCGCTGGCGTTGGCGAGTCTTACCTCAAAGCAATCTGCCAGAAACTTGAAGTGCCCCTGATCACTAAGATTTCTACAAGAAAACTGGAAGATTTGGAGTGCTATAGCTGCTCGCGAGAGCGCAGATCCCTGCTATTTTCTGCAGCAAAAGAGGCCGGCTGCAGATCTATTGCCTTCGGCCATCATCGAGATGACAGCGCTCAAACACTTTTAATGAACCTTTTTCATAAAGGCGAATTTGCAGGCCTACTTCCAAAAATTCACATGATCGACTACGGCATCACCATTATCCGTCCACTGATTCATGTTGAAGAGCGCATGATTATTGAATTCGCAAAGCAAGCAGGCTTTGCTAGAATTACTTGTCAGTGCCCTGTAGGGCAGCAGTCAAAACGTAAAAAAACTGATGAGCTCTTAAACGAAATTGAACAACATTTCCCAAACGCGCGCCACAATATTGCACAAGCAGCATTGCAGTATGGATCGCAAAAAGCGGCTCTAAAAGCAGATCTTGTTCAAAAGTAGTTATTCTGAGACTCTCAAGACTAATTAAGAGGGAAGGAAAGGAAAAATATGGAAGAAAAACTACTCACATCGCAAGAAAGTCGCATTCAAATTCAAGGAATGGAGCTAGCCCTTGCTTGCCCAGATGAGCTTGCTTTTCACTGGATCGGCCAGCAAGATGTTCTTGACCAGCTGCTTGCCTCCTGGCTTGTTATCCACCCCACAGATATCCCCCTGAATCCCCGACTTGTTGGCAAACCTGGCGTCGGCAAAACAACCCTTGCCTACGCTGCTGCTAAAAAGCTCAATCGCGCAGTCTACATCTTTCAATGCACCATGGATACACGACCAGAAGATCTCTTAATCACCCCAGTCATTGCAAGCTCAGGCCACATCCGCTATGTCGCCTCTTCGCTTGTCACAGCAATGATTAAAGGCGGGGTCTGCATACTGGATGAAGGCAATAGGATGAGTGAAAAATCGTGGGCTTCGCTCGCACCACTCTTAGATACCAGACGCTACATCGAATCGATTGTAGCCGGCTTAAAAATACAGGCACACCCTGATTTTCGCATTTGCGTCACAACCAATGAAGACGCTTCTACCTTTGAAATCCCAGAATATATTCACAGTAGGTTGCAGCCTCAAATTTACCTGGACTTTCCGGAAGAGGAAGAAGAAAAGCGCATCTTGCAAGAAAATCTACCTTTTGTTCAAGAGTCTATCATCGACTACGTGGTGAGTTTTTTACAAAAAGCACACGGACATAACGAAAACTATACCGTCCGCGATTGCATTAACATTGCGCGCTATGCTGCAAAAAGGCTCAGCACACTGCCCAGTAAAACAGATGTAGAAAGCTTGCTGCGTCAGGCAGTAGTCATGACGCTTGGTGATGAAGCTTTAATTTATACAAGTAATTAAAATTTATGCTTTCATGTCCTCCATTTTATATTA
>JAHFTM010000069.1 GCA_023269335.1 Chlamydiia bacterium | reverse complement strand
TTACAGGAAAAAGTAGAAAAAATACGCACCAACATCGAATCGCTACTCTCACAAAATGCTGTGATGCAACTACAAAGAGGAAGAGAGCCTTCAAAAAAGGAACTGACTCGTCGAAAGAAAATAACCACACTACAAGCATCTCTCAGAAAAGAAGAGGCTCTACTTGCCAAGGAAACGAAAGAGAAAATGCAGCTTTATAAAGTGCGTCAGACCCTTGTTAACGTAAAGAAGGCTATGTTTCACACGGCAGTGAAAGTAGCGGCCTTTGAAAAAAATAGGCTCTCAAATACTGACGAGCGAGAACTTACAGCCTTTTTCTTGCAACGCCATTTCCTTGTGCCGCTTATGCAAGAGAAAATCTTAGCAAAGGCCAAAGAGCTTGGTGTGAACACCATCATCGATACAGAGCTTGTCGACGCAGCCATTCAAGAGCGCGTCGACAACGATGAAAAATCAGCGCTTGCACGCGAGAGAGCCAAGACACAACGAAAAGAGCGCCATAGTTGAAACTATAAGCGCCCATAATCGATATGTTGAAAGAACTCCTGCGGGTTCATGCTGCTCTTCTCAAGCCCTAATTCACACTGAATTGCTCCCTCTTGCAAAATCCACAAACGGTTGCCAAGATGTTTTGCAATCAAAGGATCATGCGTGATCAATAAAGTTGGCACGCCATGCATCTGAGCATAGTTTTTGGCAAAAGATAACAGCTCAGTAGCAGAGTTTGGATCAAGTGCTGCCGTCGGTTCATCTAAAAGCATCACTTTTGGCCGCACTGAAACTGCCATAATAAAAGAAATGATCTGCCTTTGTCCGCCAGATAATGCCCCCATGGGAACATCCAAAAGGTTTTCAAGCTGCACCTTCAATTCTCTGCATAAACTGAGAATCTCCTCTTCTAAAAGTGCTTTAACACCATTTTTCAACGTTGCCTTTCTGCCTTTTAAGCAGGCCATTGCCAGGTTTTCTCTTACCGTCAGATGCGCACAAGAACCAAGATAAGTGTTTTGAAAAAGCCGTCCTACATAGGAAGCTCTTTCTTTTTCAGAATGTTTTGTGATATCAATATCATCGATAAAGACAGTGCCTTGATCTACTTGTATCTTTCCAGAGATACTATCAAAAAGGGTGCTTTTACCAGTACCATTGGGGCCCATAATAACTACAAAATCACCTCTATTAACGCAAAATGTGAGCTCATTTAATACCTGGCGTCCATTAAATTTCTTCGATATATTTTTTACTCTTAACATACTCTAACGTGCCTCCACAAATGCTTTTCGAGGTTTTATCTGTATTAAAATGACAATCAACACAGCTTTGATCAGGTTATTCCACATCGGTTCAAGCTCCAGCTCTATCGTGCAGGCAAAGATCGCTTGATACAAAATAGCCCCAAAAATAAGACTCATGCCGAATGCTGGTTTGATCATCTCAGCCAAAATCAACCCGGCAAGGCCAATGACTAGCGTTCCCACATTACCTGTAATAGAAAAGTAGCCGTTTGTCTGTACTAAAAGAGAGCCTGATAAAGCGATGAGAGCGTTGGCGATGGCAAGACCTAATATTTTATAACCATGCACGCTTTTACCAAGATTTACCAGCATCTGAGGATTTGTTGCTAACGCCTTCAAAAGCAGGCCTACTTCAGAAAGAAGAAGGAGGCGCACTACTTGATAGACAATGATGACGAGCAGCAAAATGAATGCTACAGCATATAAAGGACTGATATCCATGAAAATGGAGCTTGTTGCAGGTAGCGTCAGATTTGCTTTGGCAAGCTTCAGGCAGACAGAAAAGAGGCCTGTCGTGACGACAAGCCCACAGATCAGGTTATTCATTTTTAACTTCGTATGCAAAAGCCCTGTTAAAGCTCCGGCAAGAGAGCCTGCAAATACCGCTAAAGGCATAGCAAGATAACAAGAGTATCCTGAATAAAGCATAATAGCAGTTACAGCACCGCCCAAGCCAAAGCTACCCTCTGTTGTCAGGTCATCAAACTTTATCACGCGCGAGGAAAGATAGACTCCCATCACAACAAAAGAATAAATGAGCCCTAAAAGGACAACGTGCAAAGCGATATTTAAAATTTCTATATGCATCGCCTACTCCTTACCTATAACAAGCGTGATTTGGGATTGCAGCTCTTCTGGGATTACAACCCCAAGCTCTTTTGCTACATGTTCATTGAGTAAAATTCTGGAATTTTCTGGATCTTTGACACCCACCTCTTCAGCTGTCTCTCCCTCCACTAAAACTTTATAAGCCATCCTCGCAGTCGCCCTGCCTAAGTCTTGGTAGTCAGCACCACGCACGACAAGTGCGCCTTTGGAAACTGACGGTGTGTCACTTGCCACAAGCGGGCATCTTTTTTCAAGTGCAAGCTTAGCTACAAGTGGCATCGCACCCACAATCAGGTTATCTGCAGGGACTAAAATGAGCTGGGACTTACGCGCAGCTAGATTGATCGTTTGAGCAATTTCACTTTCTGAATGCACACCAAGCGTGATCTGCTGTATGTTTTTTTTGTCTAAGGACTGCTGCATTTTTTTCACCATCACACAGGAATTAGTTTCAGCCGGATTGTAGACAATAGCTACCTGCCCCACCTGAGGGAATAGCTGCGCGATTAGCTCTGCCTGAGCATCTGTGTCTATCATATCGCTTGTACCACATACGTTCGTGCCAGGATAGATAACCCCTAATGCTTTGGGGTCACTTACCGCCGCAATGAAAATGGGCTTTATCTTTTCTTTTCTAGCTTGCGCTTGAACGGCAGGCGTGGCGATTGCATAAATAGCATCTATCTTTTTGTGCGAATGGTAGTTCTCAGCAATGAGCTGAGCTTGAGACAGCGAACCTTCTGCATTCTGTATGATGAACTCAACATCATCTTGCAGTAAGTCCTTCATTTCTGAAATGAAGCCTTCTCTTGCTTGATCTAAGGCTGGATGCGTGGCTGTTTGAATGATGCCAATGGTTAGCTTTTTCTTTCCACCCACTTCTGTTTCATTTTTCTTACATGAAACAGACGTGCCAAGAACGATGGCAAGGCAGATGATGACTTGAAGATATTTTGATGACATAACGACTTCCTTATAAAAATAACACCGGCTCTTTTCTCTTTTAGCCAGGGCTACTTTCCATACAAGGAAGGTAAAAAACAAAACCCCAGCTTTAGAACCGGGGTTTTGGTTTGTAATTTTTTCTTTTTCCTTCTCTTACTCCTAACCCTCAAGCTCCATTTTTTTTCTAAAAAAATAAAAATACTGAGGTATAAAAAAGGACTGAAGAGAAGATGTTAAAGCAAGCGGTAACGATGATCGTTTTTGGATCTTGTTTTGGGACGTAGATGTGATTATTAGTAACGAATCCATAAAAACCATCTTTTAAATGAATACTTAAGTATCTCTTTTGATGAATAAAATACAACTGTAAATTTACAACAAATTAAATTTTTATTCTACCTCTTAATGGAAACTAGAAAGTGTAATTGAGTAAGCTCCTCTAGCATTGATTTGGGCATTTTCGCATTTGCTAAAAGCTCATTGCAGACATCCAGAGCCTCGCTATATCTTGCAGTTAAATAAGCTGCGCTTGCAAGCGCATATGCCAAACCATACTCATAAATCCACACCTCCACAGTAGTTGCTTCATAAGGTATAGGTATTGAGAGTGCTTTTTTTACAAGCGTATAAGCAAACTCATAATTTTTTATATCCATGTAAAGGGCTACTAAATAGTAAAGAGGCTCAGCTCTTGTAGGTCGATATTGATACGCATTAAAAAAGCTTTCAATGACAATATTTGCAGCCATTTTAAGCTTCTGTTGTAGCTT
Organism: Chlamydiia bacterium; assembly: GCA_023269335.1. Taxonomy (GTDB): domain Bacteria; phylum Chlamydiota; class Chlamydiia; order Chlamydiales; family FEN-1388; genus JAHFTM01. The sequence continues at coordinate 4,649 of JAHFTM010000069.1, read as the reverse complement.
GCCTTTGAGCAGTAACGACCAAAAGACTTCTTCATCAAAGCCACCCATTTTAGCTCTTTTCTCAAAACACTCTAACGCCTGTACATACTGTTTCGTCCCATTATAAGACTGTGCTAGGTAATACACATAACGGCTATTTTCAGGCTCCTTTTTCACACATTCTTTCAGTACTTCAATATCCTTGTAAAGGGTGTTTTTATCTCGAGCACGCACACCATCATGACAGATAACATCCCTTACTTTCTCAAGCTGTCCCCATTTTTTTTTATCTGTAGTCGAGAGTGCTTCATGTATCACATACTCCCAGTTCCAATTGAGATGATTGTTGATCAGTTTTATCCGAAATGCCCTTGCGCCCAATTCCTTATCAACTCTACTCATCAAGTAGTAGTCTTGCTTCAATTTTGGTAAAGAAAAACCAGCATCAAATTCCAAAAAATCATCTGCATCCATCAAAAGAAGATAATCGCCTTTGCCTTTAGCCAGAGCTAGCGCCTCATTACGATTATGCTGGTAGTTCACCCAGCTTTTTTCATGCAGCTCTCCTGGAACATCTTTTAAAAATTCGCAAATGCACTTTTGTGTGCCGTCAGTAGATCCTGTATCAACAATGACCCAATAGTTAATGAGCGGTAATACTGATTGAAGACAGCGGCAGATGACACCACTTTCGTTTTTTACAATCATGTTCAGGCAAATAGTTTGAGAAGGTAAAGACATATGTGTATTTTGATTTTCCTAAATTAGTCGGATCTTAAGTAGAAAATATAATTTACGTACAGCACATATACTCAACGAAATTTTCTCTGGATGAATATTCACCATATACTCTATATAAAATTTTTAAACAGAAAGAAAAGGGTCTGGTAGATTTATGAAACATTTGTCTTTGTGCATTGGGATCTGGACGCTCTTAACAGCCTTTTCAGGCTGTGTTGTAAAAGAAGAGGACTATCATCACTATCATCATCACCATGATAGAGTCTACATTGAAGAGCGTCCTGCTGTTATAGAAGTTCGCTAACTTAATTTCTAAGTTATATCTTCAGTTGAGAGAACTGGTTTAACATGTTGATGTATTCTTCTATCTCATTTGCTGCCGTTGCTCGAGTTGTATTTACTCTCGTTACTGTTCCTCGGCTGCCTGGAGTTGCCTTTGACCCGCTAATTCCAACTGTTTTATCACCCAGAGTAGACGCTGGCGGCAGCCTTCTTGCATCATAACCATTCAGTAATAGTGTTTCAAAGATATGTGCAGAGGCACTTTTGTCTTTTACAAGGATTACATGTGGCAGGACTTTAGTTTTAACGTCCTGCTTTTTTACAGTATATGTCGGTTTTTTTCGGTGATCAGCATCAGGGCCACTTGCTGTCACTGTAACTAAAAGCCTAAAATGTGATTTTTTCGGAAGAGTAAATCGAAGACTTTCATTTGGAAGAGCACTCACAGTTGTAAAATTTGGCAAAAAGCCTAGAAGTGTTCCATTTTGTCGTAATCCCTGCTGATCTCGCATCAAGCCAAGGAGTGTGTATTCACATGGTGCACAACAGCTCTTCGTTGAATGCATATGCAGTCCCATATTGTATACCTTCACTTGACAGGCATCTGGATATTTGCCACGCAGCTCTGTCCGTAAGCGGTTACAAAGCATTTGTGCAGCTTGAGGAGTGGCCAAGTAGGCTACAAGCATCTGTTCTGTATGCCTGATGTACTGATCATGTTTTGGAGAGGCAGCATCATAATCTGGCAAATGGCCATGAGTCTGTTTTTGTGGATTTGCAAAGGCGTGTCCTACAGTATGAAAATGTTTCATAGCAGCATACAGGTTTGCTTTACTACCATATGCTTTTTCAATCAGATCATAAGAAAAGACAGCTTCGTTTTCTGTATTTGCGCCGGGAACTCTTAAATCAAAAGAGAGATACTCGCGATGTTCCTTTCCTGATTTATCCACAATCAAACAATCGAAGCTTACCTTGCTTACTAAAATATTTGCCGCACCAGACCCACTAAGGTGCAAAGATTCAGTCTCTAGCTCATGGTGAATTTTATCCAAAGGAAGCGAATTTTTTACTTGCCCCGTTTTTGTTTGATGAACCAGCTGCATGGTCGTGAACTCATGTATCAGTTGTGTGCGAGCACCTTGAGGCAGCGTAGAAGTTCGGTAAGTGGAGGTTTGTTTGCAGGGACAGCCTTTACGGTGAACTGGCTGTGTAAGTTGACAGTATTCTGTTGTTACTGCAGCTGTAGCTGCAGGCATGGCACCAATCGTCATACTAACCTCCTATTGATAGAGGCAAATAGTAGTTTTATTTACATTTGAACGCAACATTATCTATCATATTAACGCTTCGCATTCACATTACAAGAGGAAAAAATATTATAAATAGACAGATGTCTTTTAGTTATTTGTCATTTTTTACAATCTTCACCTTCACGCCCTCTTTAATTTTTTCCGTGGGGTTAGTAATGATTCTATCGTTTGCTTCTAAGCCAGCTACTATCTGAAGTGTAGCTCCATTATCGATCCCGATTTCCACTGTTTTCATGTGTACTTTATCCTCTGCATCAAGACAGGCAATTTTCGGCTTACCTGCTCGAATAATCACTGCAGGCTGCGGCACAGTAAAATAAGCAACATCCGGTGTGAATCGAAAAGTAGCTTCTGCAAAAAGACCAGGAAAGAGTTGTCCACTCTTGTTGTCGATGTGCAGCTCTGTCAGCATAGTTCGAGCTGTTGGATCCAATGCTTTGGCATAACGCGCCACTTTACTTGTAAAGCTTTTCCCTTGAAATTCACGAATCGAAGCCGCTGCCTCTAAACCCTCATGAATCAAGCGAAAATAGTACTGCGGTACATTGACAAAAAGCCTGATGATATCACTTTCAGCAATGACAAAAAGCTGCTGCGGGGCTCCATTACCAGCTGTGATCAAAGATCCCAAATCTACATTACGCTCAATGATAACACCGTCAAAAGGCGCGATGATGTATTTAAAATTCATCAGATCTTTGTAGTGCTCCATATTTGCCGCTTGAGCTGCTACAAAGGCTTCCGCACTCACATAGGAAGCTACTTTCTCGTCTACCTCTTCTTTGGCTATAGCTTTGGAATCGCATTCATAAATACTTTGCCAGCGATCAGCCGTGATTTTTGCAATATCACGATTGGAGCGCGCCACATCCAGATCATGGAGCGCTTGGATATACTGAGCATCCACATCTGGCGTGTCAAGAACTGCCAAAAGATCACCTTGCTTGACCACATCGCCTATATCGACACAAAGATCGACTAAATAACCATTTGCTCGCGCCCAAATGGGTGTGATGTGATTTGCCTGCGTCGAGCTTGGCAGCTTAAATTCAATCGGCTTGTCATCGGGCTGAACTTGCACAATAGTGGCTAAAGGATAACTCTTTTTGGCTGCCTTACCATCAAGTGTGAGAGTATGAATCAGGCGTGGTAAAAAACTAAACAGAAAAAGAATGATCAGCACAATGCTCAGTCCACCTATCAAATTACGCTTATATTTAGCTGTAGAAGCTGTTTTTCCAGCTGTGCTCTTTTGTATTTCTTTGAACTGATCTTCTTTTTCACTACTATCCATCGTCATCTTCCAAAATTTCATGTTCTGTGGGCACATACACTTCTTTTTCATGTCTAAGATAAGGATTTGCTTTTTTGCGCAGCAAAGTAAATACTACCGGTACAAAAAAGAGCGTGGTAAGAGTTGCAAAAAGCAATCCACCAATTACTGCACGGGCAAGTGGCGCATTTTGTTCCGCCCCTTCACCAATGCCAAAGGCCATGGGAGCCATACCTACAATCATCGCAAAGGCAGTCATCAATACTGGTCGTAGACGCGCGCATGCTGCCGCATGCATGGCGTGAATGGTATCTTTACCCTCACTGAGCTGCATATTGCCAAATGTGACAAGTAAAATACTATTGGCAATCGCCACACCAATACACATGATGGTGCCCATAAGAGATGGCACATTGAATGTTGTGTGCGATAAATAAAGCATCCATATAATCCCTGAAAAAGCACCTGGAAGGGCCATAATAATGATAAATGGATCAAGCCACGACTGGTAATTGATCACCATAATGCTATAGACTATGATAATGGCAAAAACAAAACCTATTGCCAGACGCTTAAATACTTGTTGCATATCATCTACAAGGCCTTTGATCACAATCGTATTTCCCGGTGTCATTTTTGCATTATACTCGTCGACAATTTCTTGAATATCGCCCGCTACACCTCCTAAATCTCTTCCCTGTACACTTGCAAAGATATCATACGTAGGCTGAATGTTAAAATGAGTGACAACACCTGGAGATGATCTACGCTCTAGTGTGGCTATATCTTGCAATAACTGAGGCTCATGTGTCTTGGAGCTTGAAATGGGCATCTGCATCAGATCTTCTACTGTATTGATTTTATATTTTGGCGTCTGTACAGCTATCTGATAAGGAATGCCCATTTTTCGATCGAGCCAAAAATTTGGTGTCACCACAGAGCCAGTGCCATAAGAGAGCAGCACATCATTGGAAACATCCCTCTGCTTTAAACCAACTTCTGCAAGCCTTGTACGATCGACATTTAAATACAGCTCCGGGGCATCGATAGCTTGATGCAGG
>JAHFTM010000284.1 GCA_023269335.1 Chlamydiia bacterium | reverse complement strand
CTTTTCTAACGACAGCTGCAGCTTTTTCTCTAGCACGCTCTGCCTCTTCTTTTTCCCTATCAGCAATAACATGTGCTTGTTGTAATTCTAAAATCTTCTCAGCCTGACTTTCTTCTTTAGTTTTGGCAGGATGACTGCTTTCAGTATCACTCGGAGCCTCATGAGTTTCCTCATCAGGTGCTGCAATTTCTCTGAGGTGCGGCTTGGCTTGCGACTCTGTCTCTGCATGTTGATCTTTATCTGCCGATACCTCTGCCTTTTCTTGCTTTAAAGGCTCCAATTCGATTTTCAAAGCAACAGATACAACGTTGGCTAGCTTATGAAATTCTTCTTTACTTACTTCTGTTACCCCAGAGTAGACTATTTTTTTCTTTGCCCCATTTTCTGCAGTTTTTGGTTTTTGTTGATCTGCTTTATATTTTTTATGAGCCTCAGGAGTCATTGTAGCTCTGGTACTTCCATCTAAAGCTTGCTCTTCGATAACGCCTAACCCTTTCGAAACAAGACTAAGAATTAACCGATTTGCCTCGCGAATGTCACTTTTATTTAAAATAACGCCAACTTTCTCGATTAAGTCTTTTTTATTAGAAAGTAAGCGTATTGTTCGCCCTCGAATCTGCGGCTTTTCGCTCTCCATAATTCCAATACGTATTCTTCTACAGCTAGTGCCCAGTTTTTTCATATCGTTGAGTTTGTCAAAAAAATCAGTCACTTTTTGTTGCTGTAACACAAGAGCTACACTTTCTAAACTTTTAGATGGCGCACCCATATGAACCTCATTAGTAGCTATAAATAGTCACGAAGGTCATTTATGAACATTTATAACAATTTATCACTTATTTACCATTTGAACTTATTTATAATTAATAATCAATAATTATTTTAACATATAAACAAAAATAGAACAATTTCACCTAAACAATAAAATTAGTGTTTTTTATTTGACATTTGACTCAATTCCTTATAAACAGAGGGAAATATCAAAAAATTGTTTATAATGCAGGTGGTGTCAATGAAAGCTCCAATTTCTCTTATTTGTGCTACTTTCTTATTTTTGAATAGCTCTCTAATTACTCTTGTGGCAGATGAAATTTATACTCAAAAGTCAATGCTCATTTATGATGTCGCCCAAGCAATAAAAGAGCGTAATCACGTTCGTCTGGGAGAGCTTTTAAAAGATACCCTAGGAAAAAAAGTCACCCTTGGTGATGTAGAAAAAATTGCCAAAGAACAACATTCAGCAATTATTTTACGCGCAATCCAAGCAACAAGAGCTCTTATAGCTAAAGAGGAGGCTCAAAGACGTCAACTTGGCCTCACAAGAGGAGACTTTATTCAGATGGCTCTCTTCATTGAGTCTGCTCTTCCTTCGCTTGTACAAAAAAATAAGCATTATTTTCCTATGGGAAAAACTCATTTTTCATCTTCCATTGAATATGACCCACAAACGAAAAATATATTCCTTCTTCTAGATGGATGTGACAGTGAAAAAACATACATTGGCGAGGGTGCCTATAAAGTTGTTACAAAGGCATTAAAATATAGCTTAACTCGTCCAGAAATTGTCGCAAGGGCTGATGAAAAAGATGCACGAAAAAATGAACTTCAAATAACAAAAATGCTGAAAGGGGCACCCGGTATTTTTGATATTAAAGCCTGCACAAGTCATAAAAAGGGTTCTACTGAATACTCTTCTATATATTCTAAAATCTATAATCGTGGTTCACTACGCGATGCCTTTGATGCACATGTCGAATTTAGCTTTTATGAAAAAGAGAGAATCGCCCTCAGCTTACTGCAAGGGCTTCATGAGCTGCATAAACGAAAAATTGTGCATCGTGACTTAAGCGCACGGAATTATTTGATTAATATTCCTCCAGGAAAACCAGGAAGAAGAGCTATCGTAGCCGCTGTCGCTGATTTAGGAAGAGCTCTTTATTCAAAAGAGGCTGCAAAAACAAAAGTACAAGGAAATACATCCTACACATCACCTGAAGCAATTTTTAAAAAGAAGATGCGCGGCTCGGACTACTTCGGTTCAGATGTCTATGCCCTTGGGCTTGTACTTTACCAACTTTTTTACGATAAAAGAGCAAAGTGGCAAGATTCATATTATGTCAAAAATACTGAGCTTTCAGAAAAAATACGCTCAAAAATTCTAGTGAAAAGAATCAATAAATACACCTCTTCAAGGCGCCGTCAACTAGATAAGAAAAAAGCACAAAATAGCCTCTCTCCAAGTGAGGATTTTGAGTACTTAATTTATCAAATGATTGAACCCAATCCAAAAAAAAGAGGCTCTATTTTCAATCACCTCATACAGATGCAACGCATTATTAGTAGAGGTAGCTGATGAAGGCCAGCAAAACGTACTACATCCGTTGAAAGCTTATACTTGATGTAAGATGCCGTTTTCTAGTTCGTAACACGCATCTAAAAGTTTAGCTAGCTGTAGATTATGCGTCACAAGAACGAGCGCTTTGCCAACTTTGTGGACAGAGTTCAGTAAAAGATCTTGAATATCATGAGCTGTTTCATGATCTAA
>JAHFTM010000068.1 GCA_023269335.1 Chlamydiia bacterium | reverse complement strand
GCCGGAGCTCATGCTGCTAATTTACTTGGTCTTTCCACTCAAGTTCCCGGTCGGATTGTATTTTTAACTGAAGGCCCATCTAGACAAGTTCAAATAAGTCAGCAAGAAATTATTTTTAAAAAGACCACAAAGAAAATTATGTCATCTGCAGGTACTAGAGAAGGTCTTCTAATTCAAGTTTTGAAAAATCTAGGAAAAGATCACATTGACCAGATAGCCCGTGCACAAGTTGCGAAATTCCTTAAAGACTCCAATGAAAAAGAACTTAGAGAAAACATAAAATTTGCTCCTGCATGGGTAAGAGTCCTTATTTTTGAAATTATGGAGCTCAAGCTATGAATGAGATCCATCTTTTATCTAAAGATGAACGAGAGCTTTTCTTTCGGACAGCTGCGGACATCCAAAACATGCCCTTTGAAATTATAGAGAAAGACTATTGGGTCGTATGGGTTCTAGAAAAGTTATTTTCACTTGAAAAGCTAAAGCCTCATCTCACCTTCAAGGGAGGCACGTCTCTAGCCTAAAGACCACCCTTTTTCTCTTCACAATTTTTCATCAAAATTGATCAAAAATGCAGCGCAATTGCGTTAAAATTGCGTAATTCATTCCGTAAAACCGTAATTTACGATCAATCTCCGAGTGGAGTAAAGCCTTTTATTTTTCTGCTTTTCCTGCTACATTTTCTTGTGACATCTAAATAAAATTTATAGCCTACTATCTCTACATCTTTTTGAGGAAAATCTTATGAAGCCTGTCTCTTTGTTTTTATTTGGTCTTTTATCACTCATTCCGACACTTACAAATACGCAGCTTGTATCAGAAGATGCCATGGTGACTACAGATGCTCAGACGCCTCTTGCAACGTCTTACTTAAAGGATCTTGAAGAACAGGGATATTGTGTCATTCCTCAACTGCTTTCGACCTCTGAAACAAAGCTATTATATCAGCGCATCTGGCATGAGTTTATTGAGAAGGCGTGGCCGAATTGCAGACTAGCAGACAGAAGTAATTGGAACGAAACGTTCCCCATACATAATAAAATGGGGATCTTTGCAGGCCCTGCAGGCCAAACTCAGGTCATGTGGGATTTAAGACAAGATTCTCGCATTGTTGATGTTTTTGCGAAAGTTTGGAACACAAACGATCTGATTGTAAGCATGGACGGACTCTCCTTCATGTGTCCACCAGAGATAAGAGAAGGCTATTTTGAGCCGTGGCCTCACGTTGATCAGGCTATTTTAAGACGACAAGATAGCATCTGGCATAACAACAATCCACCTATAGGCTTTGTCAGCGAGTCACTACTAAAAACGCAACCATATACTATCCAAGGGCAATTTCTGTTTGAAGACTCCTTCGAGGGTGATGGAGGATTTTACTGCATTCCAAAATCACATCTTCAGTTCACTGAATTTGCGCCCGAACTAGAAACGATTAGCTCCATGGAAATTTCAAAAAATGAGCGAAAAAACAGGAGACAGACATTCTTCCAGGAGTTTTTCAACAACCGTAGGGATGAATCTGGAAATCCTTATTGCATGAAACATATCACAGCTGCACGTGGTTCTTTGATTTTATGGGATTCACGAACCGTTCATTGGAATCAACATCCGATGAAAGAAAGAGCCTACAACAATAATCCCAGAGTAAGAATGGTTGGTTATCTCTGTTATGTTCCAAAGACGAGAATCACAGCTACCAGTAAAATTTTTAGAAAGGAAGCTTTTGAAAAGGGAGTCTCTACAGGTCATAATCCGGTCTATCTTGAACTCAAATATACGAAGGATCACATCTATCAGAACTTTGTACAGTATCTTGAAGATCCAAACTATACTCAACCAAAAATCAATCTGACCCCATTAGGTGAGTCACTGTTGGGTCTATAAACTGTGGAGGCAGGACATTCAATAGCTCTCTCATCCGAGCCTTAGAATTTTTCATCTGCTACTTCTGCTTACCACTTAAAATTGCAGCTACAGCACGTTCTGCATCCGGATCATTCTCATAAGCCATAATCAGCGTTGAATATCCATCAAAAAAATGAAATCCGAAGGGGCTTCCGAAGTAGGTAACGATAGTTTTTTGCTTGTTTTTTTGAAGTGCATGAGCAACACGTATAAGCGCTTCAGACATGCCGTGAACGCGAAAATGTTTCAGCTCTTCTTTAAGCTTTTTTTCATTCAAAAGCCTCATCTGCTCAATTCGGCGCGGATCTGCCGGATAGACTGCTAAAATAATCGAAGAATAGCTCGCAATCTTCTCAAATAATGCTGAGTCATTACTTTCCAGGCTATATTCTAAAGGAAAGAAAAAAGAATCCACGTTTTGCTGTTTTTTCAAGGTATCAATAAAAGTGGTTGAAGAGGCCTCTCCCAGCTGAACATAGGCAATTTTATTATTCTCATAACATGCAAGCGGTACAAGATGGCCGGCATCTCGCTGTACAGTCACCACATTTTGGTAGAGTTTTTCTTTGAGAGCTACGGCAGCAGGAGTTTCGAGTTCTTCTACAGTTGGTATCTTTACAGTACTCTGCTGGTTCAAGTGCACCATTTCTTTCATCTGCAAAATTTTTAATACTCGTGCATCCACTTGCTGCTCTGTAATTACACCCTGTTTTAGTGCTCTGTGTAGCGTTTGATATGCCTGAAGAAAATCTTGTGGCATTAACAGCATATCACTGCCCGCTAAAAAGGCTTTGAGAATGATCTCTTCCTGTGACATATGCTCTGTCAATGCTTTCATACGCAACGCACCGCTCAAAACAAGCCCTGTAAAGCCCATTTCATTTTTCAATAAGCCATCGATAATCTGAGGAGAAAGACTTGCCGGAGTTGTTGAATCGAATCCTAACGCAGGCACAACGACATGCTCTGTTTGGATTGACAAAACGCCTGCTTGAATCGCTTGAGCAAAGGGATAAAGCTCGACTTCATATAAACGTTTCCTGCTATGCAGACTTATTGGTAGGCCAAGATGAGGATCAACCGTGATATCCCCTAAGCCTGGAAAATGCTTTGCTGAAGCAATGACTCCACCATCTTGCAATCCCTGAAGCATAGCAACACCTTTCAAAGCAACAAGCTGTGGAGTGCTACCAAAAGAGCGTACATTAATCGCAATATTCTCAGGTTCAATGTTCACATCCAGCACAGGGCTTAAATTCATATGCACACCAATGAGCCTAGCCTGCCGGGCGATTTCCTTGCCCATTTCATAGAGAAGCTGATTGTCGCTAACAACACCTAGCGTGATATTTTTAGGAAAACGCATCCCATCCTTGAGCCGCATCGAAAGACCCCATTCAAGATCCTGAGCAATAAGAAGAGGATACTGACTAAGCTTTTGGTAGTGGTTTGTGAGAGCGACCTGCTTAGCAATTTCGCTAGGCCCTACAAATGCAAGAGCCCCTACATGATACTGAGTAATGAAGGAATCAATTTCCTCAATGATGTGTGGATTGCCAATTTCTTTTCTTGCATATTCAGGATCTACATAGGCTGCGATCATGAAAAGCTGCCCGATTTTTTCATCCTGAGTCATGCTTTCAAGCGTATTTTCAGCCCAGGATGTATTTTTAGAAGCAGTTGCCTGAATGGAAAAATGTGACAAACCACACAGCAAAATCAGAGAGCAAAATAAAAAAAATCTCATGCAGCTAACTTTTACAGCAGCTCAATCGCCAGAGCAGCAAGCTCTGAACGCTCTGTTTTTTCCAGGAACATATTACCAAAAATCTTCTGATCTGAAAATTTACCCACTGTATAGGTAAGACCGTTTGAGTCTTTGTCTAAGTAGGGATTATCAATTTGCGTAGGATCTCCACAAAGAACCACCTTTGTATCTTCACCTGCACGTGAAATGAATGTTTTCATCTCGTGGGGAGTTAAATTTTGCGCTTCATCAATGATGATGAACATTTTTGGAAGAGATCTACCACGAATATAGGTAACCGCTTCCATTTCAATTTTTTTACTCTCTTGCACCCAACGAAGTGTATCCGAAGGCTCATCGCCAAGTGAGGCACAAAGAAGCTCCAAATTATCAAAAATAGGCTGCATCCAACTAGAAAGCTTTTCATCTTTTGTTCCCGGAAGATAGCCGATATCACGCCCAAGTGGCACAATTGGCCTGGATACCAAGATTTTATTATAGACACCCTCATCAAAGACCTTGCGTAAAGCACAAGCAAGTGCAAGAAGCGTTTTTCCAGTCCCTGCAGGACCCATCAACGTCACAAGTTTGATATCATCTCGTAAAAGGGCATCAACAGCACATTTTTGCTCAACGTTTCTAGGCTTGATACCCCAAAGCGTAGGTGTTTTTAATAAGGGCTCAAGACCGCCCTTTTCTTTATTGAAGCGCGCCACAGCCGAAGAGTGCTCAGCAGAAGAAAGGATGAAGTATTCATTCGGCTTTGCTTGAAGGTCTGGAATTTTTAAAAATCCATCTTTGTAAAAATGGTCGATCAAGCTTTTTTCAACTTCCAGTTTCTTCGTGCCCTTTGCTATAGTTTCATAAGAAAATTTCAGATTCTCATAATCTTCTGCTTCAAGGCCGATAGCAGAAGCCTTCACCCGCGCTGCAAAGTCTTTAGAAACAAAGACCACATTTCTGCCCGCTTCAAAAAGAAAATAGGCGGCCATGATGATTTTGTTATCATTTACTGAAAGAGCAAAGCTTTTGTTGTAATCGCTTTTAATTTCCATGGCGATGCGGATAGTGCCGCCATTTTCAAGCTTTATTCCCAAGTGAAGATCCCCCTCACCTTGCTTTCTAGCAGACTCCAAAAGCCGAATCGCTTGCCGCGCACTTTTTCCAACTTCGCCTGGCACACGCTTCAAATTATCTAACTCTTCAAGTACAGTTACAGGGATGGCAACTTCTTGTCGGGGAAATTTAAAAATTGACTCTGGATCATGTATAAGAACATTCGTATCTAAAACAAAAGTTTTCTCAGTCACGAGGGGTTCTCCTAGTAAATTTTCTTAACGAAACTCTACTATAGCCAATGCAAGATCTGCAAGGCGAATCTGCTAATAAAATTAAATCACTTACTGTTAAGTTATTAGGTAAATAAATAAGCAGACTAACTCTTCGAGTGCTAAATATTCTAGACAATATTTCCTTTGCTTTGCTATATTGGACGGAAAAATCAATACGTTGTATAATTTAGATTAGAAAGAGGAGTAAGTGTTTCAAAGGGAACTGCGTGTGCCTCACGAACATTTACACCTAGCAAGGAGAAGGACAGCAAATGAAAATTACAGACTTAATTGTCAGCATTCCTCCCCATATTTCAACCAGTTGGGAAAATATCGCCTCCCTTCACATGCAGGACGGGGCGCTTATTTTTACTTTGAAAGATGGCAAAATAGTGTCTATTCATGACCTACTTCCTGACGTTGTTGAACAGGTGTTTTCTGCACATGCAAGTTTTCTAGAAGCACATCTCACAAACAGCCCTACAAAGGAAAGCTCTATTAAGGAAAAAAGCAACTTAAACACCTTTATCTCCAATCAGAACATTTCCAATTTAGAACAACTTTTTGCCTCTCCCCTGCGTTTAAATGCAAACTCCTTAGAAAGCATGGGTCAAGTGATGCAGCATAATCCTGCTTACTCTGGCTTGCCACCTATTCCAGACGAAGTGGTGAATAAAATTGCTACACTTGCAAAAGTCATCCCAGAAGAAGACTTACTTGCTATGCCCCTTCCTGAAGTCAATTGCAACTGTATGTACTGCCAAATTAATCGTATCTTACGCGCTGCAACTGGGATTGGAGAAAATGTAGGTGAAGATAAAATTCCTGACCACCCACACCTGCCGGAAGGGGAAGAGAAAATCTCTGAAGAGGATCTCAAGTTTGAACAGTGGAAGGTAGCGCAAGTCAGGGATAACATGTATATCGTCTCTAATAAACTTGATAATCGAGAAGAATACACTGTTTATCTTGGCAACCCAGTCGGTTGCACGTGCGGCAAGTCAAACTGCGAACACATCGTTGCTGTGTTACGCTCTTAAAATGCATTCTTAAAATGGTTGTCCAAAAAATGTGAAGTTCATAGAATGCTCATTTCGATTAAAATCCCTTATAAGGATGTCATCTATGAGCACTTTTGCAACTTTTTTCGCCCTCTCCTTATTAGCACAAGCAGCAAATCTCACTGAAATCATCCTTCCAGACAATACTGTGGTCTCTGAAATAGCAACCGCTGAAGAAACAGAGGAAAAAGGAGTTGGTCACTCAAAAGAAAACAAAGCACTGCCCAAAAGCGTGCAAGCAAAACAGGAGCATCGAAATAAAGCTGAGCTGCGTGCTGTCGCTCAAAAACTTGAGCCCTTCACCGGGAAGATCAGTAAAAGTCGCGTCCGTCTGCGTTTAACACCCGACCTATCGGCGCCAATTCTTAAAGAGCTAACCAAAGACGATCTTTTTATCGTTACAGACCTTGCAGATGATTTTTATGCAGTCAAGCCTGCACCTCAGGCAAAAGGCTACATCTTCCGTACCTACGTGCTGGATGGACAAATTGAAGGCAATCATGTCAATGTACGTTTAGAGCCGGACACAAATGCACCGATCGTCTGTCAAATGAACTCGGGGGATAAAGTTACAGGAAAAATATGCGCTGCTAACAATAAATGGTTAGAGATTGCCATGCCTGAAGCTGTACGTTTTTTTGTAGCCAAAGAATTTGTAGAGCGCATCGGCAGCGTACAAACTTTCTATGACATCGAAAAGCTAAAAGTAGAGATCGAAGAAAAACTCATTACCCTTGAAAACAGCTTGCAAAATGAGCTTAAAAAATCATTTAAAGATATACAGCTTGCACCGCTTGCCCAAGAGCTCAATCAGATCATCACCCAAAAGAATGTCATCTCTCAGCAAGTTGAAAAGGCACAGTATCTCTTAAAAAACATGCAAGAGGCCTATCTAGAGAAAAGCATACTGGCACTCCAAACTAAAACTCCGAAAGAGCCGCTCTCAAAGCAAAAACTAGCTCAGAAAGCCCTGCCAATAGAAGCTAGCGAACCCGTCAAAGAAGATGTGCCAATGTCTGCACAAGCTGCTGAATCAAAAGTAACAGAAATAGTTGCTCAACAAGCCACAACAAAAGAACCTGAAACGACAAATAATCAGAGTGCGTTCACTGCGCTAAATACAAATCCTCTGCCCTTCCAGGAGCTAGAAAAAAAACTTTTACACTCAGCTATTGAAACTAAAAGTGCCAGCTCTGCCACCGAATTTTACTCGCAAGAGCAAAAAAGGGCGATCTCCTTAAAAGGCGTTATTAAGCCCTATGCACGTCCTTTGAAAAATGTGCCCGGCGACTATATGCTTGTAGACGCAAAATCAAATCTACCGATTGCCTACCTCTACAGCACAACCGTGAATCTTCACCCGCTCATCGGCAAAGAAGCAGTTGTTTCTTTAGTTGAAAGACCTAATAACAACTTTGCCTATCCTGCCTACTTTGTTTTGAAAGCAGAATAGTTACTATATGGCTTTATCGAAGATACACACTGGTGTTTGCCTTGGCCTTAAAGCGCTGCTTGTAGACATTGAAGTTGATGTAGCAAAAACTGCAGATAAACCCTCCTTAGTCATCGTAGGCCTTCCTGATGCCGCGGTAAGAGAAGCTAAAGAACGTGTACTGACAGCCGTCAAAAATAGTGGTGTTGATATATCCACCCTCCAATGCACTGTGAACTTAGCTCCTGCTGACCTTCGCAAAGAGGGTAGTCTGTTTGATTTGCCTATTGCTATTGCTCTTCTTGCTAGCATCGGTAAGTTGAAAAAAGAATCTTTCCAAGATTATCTCGTAATCGGGGAGCTTGGGCTAGGGGGCGAAATACGCTATGTTCCCGGAGCACTGCCACTAGCAAGCCTTGCAAAAGCATCGAAGAAAAAGGGCATTATTCTACCTTCCATAAATGTTAAAGAAGCAGCGCTAATTCCAGGTATTGTAGTGCTTGGTGTTGACACTCTTCAACAGCTTGTTCAACATTTAAACGGAGAGATACAACTTCAAATAACCACGACGCCCCTTTCACAGTCAATAGATCATGAAAAAAGAGCCCCCATAACTTTAGAACCACTTGTTGACTTTGCCCAGATCCATGGACAGCAAACAGCAAAGCGCGCCATGGAAATTGCAGCAGCAGGTAACCACAACATCTTACTTTCAGGGCCACCAGGAACGGGAAAGAGTCTACTTGCCAAAGCCCTTATCGGCATTCTGCCAGAGCTTGAGTACAATGAAGCTTTAGAGGTTTCAGAATTACATTCTATTGCAGGACTTACACGTACTATGTCAACGCTCACTCGTGAGCGTCCTTTTCGCGCTCCCCATCACACCGTAAGCTATGCTGGCCTAATTGGTGGTGGCTCGTCACCACGTCCCGGAGAAGTGGCCCTTGCTCATCGCGGAGTGCTTTTTCTCGATGAACTTCCTGAATTCTCCCGTCAAGTCTTGGAAGCCTTGAGAGAGCCTCTTGAAGAAAGAAAAATCACTATCAGTCGTTCGCTTGGCAGCATTACTTTTCCAGCAAACTTTATCTTTGTCTGCGCTATGAACCCCTGCCCTTGTGGGTT
>JAHFTM010000067.1:638-8710 GCA_023269335.1 Chlamydiia bacterium | reverse complement strand
TAAAACTCTTTTTCACTTGATCAATAAAAGCACCCGCCATTTTCAATGGAAGCAAGATCATTTTAGCTATTTTGGCTACTTGCTCGCTTGTCTTATGCAGTGCGTGAATAATCTCTTGCCTGTACTTTTTCACAGTCTTTGAAAATTCACCATTTTTTAAAAGACGCTCAGGTGATTTTTCTAATGTCGTTGAGAGCACCTTTGCTGAAGAAGGCGTGGGCTTATTTCCTTTGTCCAACTTTGGACCTTGATTCTCGTCTCCTACCATATAACGTAAATCATGAGAAACTGCTGGCTTACTATTTGGGCTCACTGATTCTGATAACATAAACGCCTCTTTGTTTCGCTTTTTTTTAATAATATAATTTACTTTAAATTTGTAGCTAGTTTGGTTTTCATATTCAACTGACAGCATCATTCTTATCAAAGATAAGAAGTGCGGGTAAAATGTGCTTTAAGGCAGCTCTTTGTTCAACAGAAATTTCGTAATACAGCATCTGCAAACTAGGACAGGATTTCAACGGCTCCAAGCTGGTAATTCCGGGACAGTGACTACAACCCAGGGTATCCAGCACAGGACAAGATTTCAACGGCTCCAAGCTGGTAATTCCTGGACAGTCGCTACAATACAAGCTGTGCAGCGAAGGACAGAATTTCAATGGCTCCAAGCTGGTAATTCCTTCACACTCGCTACAATACAAGCTGTGCAGTGAAAGACAGGATTTCAATGGCTCCAAGCTGGTAATTCCTGGACAGCGACTACAATCCAGATTCTGCAGCGAAGGACAGGATTTCAACGGCTCCAAGCTGGTAATTCCTGGACAGTTCCTAAAGTACAGATCCTGCAATCTAGGACAGGATTTCAACGGCTCCAAGCTGGTAATTTTACACGAGCTACAATGCAGCGTCTGCAGTAAAGGACAGGATTTCAACGGCTCCAAGCTGGTAATTCTTGGAGAGTAGCCACAATACAAGGTCTGCAGTAAAAGACACGATTTTAACGGCTCTAAGCTGGTAATTGCTTGACACCCGCTACAATGCAAGCCCTGCAGTGTTGTACATTTTGCAACTGCTGCAAGCATCTTATCATCCATACCAGTTGCTGCAAGGTTGAGATAACGCAGATCTTTGAATTCTTGCAAAAGATCTACTATCTCTTGTGTCATTCTGTTTCCTGCTAGATTCAGATCCGTTATATTCGGCCAATTGGCAAGTATCTCTTTCATTGCTTTTACACTTAACGGAAATTCAAGGTTAGAAAGATCAAGGCTCGTCACTTCCTTAGTTTGCCTTTTCAGCTCTTCCGGAAAAACAAAATTCTCACCCTGTGTCTTCAGTGCCTCTTGAATCTGAACAGATACTTCTTTTGCCCATTTTTCCCCCTTAACTGCTTCTTTAGAAGCGGCAAGCTTTGCAGCTACACGCTCACTTTTTTTTGCAAACTGGTCAAGTAAAGGATCCAGGACTGCTTTTGCTTCTCTTTCTGGAAGAAATGAGGCCATCATTCCTACAATGTTTGTTGGAACCTCTGCTGGCTCAACGCGTTCATTCAAACTGTCAGGAGCGTGCATTGTCATAAAACTTTTTTTCACTTGATCAATAAAAGCACCCGCCATTTTCAATGGAAGCAAGATCATTTTAGCTATTTTGGCTACTTGCTCGCTTGTCTTATGCAGTGCGTGAATAATCTCTTGCGTGCACTTTTTCACAGTCTTTGAAAATTCACCATCTTCTAAAAGACGCTCAGGTGATTTTTCTAATATCGTTGTGATCATCTTTTCAAAGTTGCCAAGAGGCACCTTTGCTGAAGAAGGCGCGGGCTTATTTCCTTTGTCCAACTTTGGACCTTGATTTTCGTCTCCTACCATGTAACTCAAGTCATTTGTACGTGACTTCGCTGGCTCTAACGACATATAACCGATCTCCTGTTCATTAACTAGTTAACAGATTGTTCTTGCATGCGTAACCACCCAAAGATGTCTGAGGTGTAAAATCAACGGCAACTTTCATACTTTGTGGTTGCTAGCAAATCCTTCGTTTTCAAATTTCATCTCTTTATTATAGCTTTTGGATCTGTGCAAGTGTCATGCTCATCCCATGAAAAACAGTGCGCTTCTCTATCTCTTTAGGCTTAGGATATAGCTTTTCTAAAGAAGGCATTTTTTTAAGACAATGCTTGAGAACAGGCGCAGAAACGCAAGCGCCGGAATAGGCTCTTTCTTATTGATATAGTGACATGCAAGAGCATACTTTGCTTTTGGATCGTTACGCTTACGATCTACGCGCTTTTCAGCTTCTTGAATCTTATCGACTTGCACAACTGGTTGAGAGGCAGAAATAACTCCCACAGCATTCATATTCACAGCAACACTATTTTTTTATTATACTGAATGTGAATAATATTTAAAGTTATTGAAAATGTCAATTTATTTCATTATTTTTTATTATATAATTATTAATATCTAGATTCTCGATAGCAGTAGTCCTAAACATGTAATGCTCTGTACTTGTTGTAGTCACAAATGAAATATTTGATCATGCCAATATGATTGGCCAGCTTTGTTGTAATAATAAAAACATGATGCGCGTATATCTAATTCTTTGGTAACAGATACTGCTGAAAGCCTGTGAAGACCTTACCTATTTCCTTCTTGAAAAACTCTGGTAATTTGTCGAAGAATAATTTCATGAGCTAAATCGTGCTCACAAGTGTGTGTAAAAGAGTGGGGCAAGTAGGACTTGAACCTACGACCAACGGATTATGAGTCCGCTGCTCTAACCACTGAGCTACTGCCCCAAAAAAGAAACCTTCAAGGAAGATTGAGAACCACATTTTTACCATAAAAACTACTTTTTTGTCGCTCGTAAAGAAGAAAATATAGTAGAAAATGAGAAAATTTCCGCTCGCTTACCTTTTTCTGATGCACATCTTCTATCAATTAAAATAAAAAAAACTTGTATTATTTCCTCAACATGCGTACGACTAAGCAATCGATCGCAAACTAAGGAATTACCGCTATGTGGCTGCGCCTTGCACTTGTACCGCTATTTGCCCTGTCCTTACTAACCAACCTCGCACTATCGGAAGAGCGCACGGCAAGCGATTCTCCAGAAATAATGACCATCGAATTGCCGGAAGATTTTGTCTCTATCGGTACAAGAGGGGATCAAGAAGAGCCCTTACCCGCCTCAACCCCCGAAGATAAAAATTTAGAGTCTTATGTTCAAGGACTTTTAGATGCTAAATTCTCAAAATATGCCGTTGTTGCTACCGTTAGAAATGGTCAGGTCGTTTTGTCTCATCTACCGACAGAAAGTCTCAAAGCCATTAAAATCATCTCTTACGTAAAAAAGTTAGCCTGTGTCACCCACATCACAATTGGCGGCGATAGTGCCACCTTAAACACCATTACAAGCCCTGAAAGACCTCTTACCAAACATGACTACACTGGAATATGGCTGCCTCAATCGACTATTCTTTTCCCAGCACAAGTTGCCAACCCTAGACAGCTCTCTTTTTCAGTCGGCCATCGCTTACGTGATTTTGCCTGCGGTGGAAAAAACGGCTCTGTAGTTACATTTGGAGATCAATTTCCGCTTTATCGCTGGGCAAACATCTGGAAGTGGAAGGGCGATCTGCAACTTGAGGTTGAAGCCGGTGTTTTTGCCGTGTTTAACCAAGACCACAGCTCATCTCGACTGCAAAATGCTGACTACTATGCAGGAATACCTCTAAGCTATGCCGTGGGACCATGGGCTTTTCGAGCAAGGCTTTATCACATCTCCTCTCACCTTGGCGATGAGTATATGCATCACCATAGACATAAAAGACGCAAAAATAAAAGCTTTGAAGCAGTCGACTTTTTCACCTGCTATCAAATTACAAATGGCATTAGTGTAAACGGCGGCCCCGGTGTTGTCGTTCACTCAGATAGCCAGATGCGCGTCAAGCCTCTATATGCTGAGTATGGCATGGAAGTACGTGCCTTTCGCCACAACTTTACCCAACTTTTTGGCCAGCCATTTTTATCGATGTATTTTAGAAACTATCAAGATACTAACTTTGATATGGACTCAAGCTATGCTTTAGGCTATGAATGGGGGAAAATTCAAGGATATGGCAGAAAAATACGCCTCTTTGTAGAATACCATGATGGCTTTTCTTGCGAAGGGCAGTTCTCCAAAAGAAGAACGAATTACTTCGGTCTCAGGCTCTCTTACGGGTTTTAACAAATCACAAAACCAACCTCTGGCACAGCTGCTTGTGGCCCTATCGGCAGCGTACCATTAAAAAACTTACGATACACTTCAATTCCTTGCTCTGCACTCTGAATGCAATAAAAGCAGTTACTCACCCATTCTGAACCTTTAATCGTGCCGCTTTTCAAGTTGCGATGAAAGCGAGCTGCAATTTTATCCTTCCAGTACTCAACCTCTCCAAAGAGTATAATAGGCGTGGCTTGCGTTGCGCCCACTTTGCGTCGTACCTCTTCTAAACAGTACTCAAAGTCTGTGCCAATGCCACCCATGACAAAAATAGGAAAATCAAGATTAAACTCCGCCTGCCGTTCTACTAGCTGCGTCAGACGATAGGTCATTTTAGCTTCTATGTAGGGGTTAATTTTCTGCTCGTTAATCACACCACCTTCTTGATGAAAGTCTGCAATATTAGCGCAGGATAAAATATTCAGCTCTTTAGCAATGCGGTTACTTGCCTCCATAGCGCCAGGACCACCTCCAGTGATCAGTGCCAGCACACTCTCTTTATGCAACAGTGGATGGTTGACTTCACTTCGCAAATCAAGCACTCCTTTTAAAAGAACTTTCAATTCCGTCTCAAAATTGCCAGAAAGAAGGTTTGAACCATACACTCCAAACACTGTTGACTTCAAGTAGGTCTCAATCATATCCAAAGGCACAAACATACCCGCTTCTCGATGCTTTTTTTGCAGATACTGCAATATCTTCCTTGTCACTCCGTCGACCCAAAAAACTGGAACTCCAAACTTATGAAGATCATTCAGCATAGCTCTATCTTCTTGAGAAAAAAAAGAACCATGTGAATAAGATGGTTGTTGAAAATAAACACCCTTTAAACAGCGTGCAACGTTATCTGAAAGGAGCATACGCTTCATAAGAGGCGTCGGGAAGTAACGCGTAAACAGCACTCCCTGACTTGTAATATAACCATCTTCAATCGCTTTTAAATAGGGGTAAGTAGGCTGACTTTCGATATACCGATCGATCATCACTGCCTGCCTTGTACTGTGACCTATGCCTGGAAATTCTTGAAATGAGGGATCACCACTTGTCCAATCTGCCGACTTCAAATGCAGCATCTGAGAGCCCTTCACCACAAAAACTGCTGCATGCAAAGTATGCGGCTCTGGAGCTGTTGAAAAGGCATCAAATAGAGACTTCGAATCTTCCAGATTTGCCTGTAGCTGATCTCGGTCAGAGAAGAAGACATGTTCACGATAGGGCTCTAAAGTATAAAATTCTAAAGGAAGATCGGTAATTTCACGTTTAGATTGGCCAAATAATTCATACACATCTCCTGATGCCCGTGTGTCAGGCTGTAAAATGGAAGCTGTTGTATGCCGGTAACCAGGATTTAAAAGCGCGTCTACAACGTGTGCAAATACTGTACGAATATGTAAAGGCTCTGTTTTTACAAGAAGAATTTCACCCTCTTCCACATTTCTCGGCACATTTTCTACCCATGACTGATGCAGATGCAAAAGTTCGCGTAGTCTCATCTTGGATACAAGCCCCTTGGCAACGGTAGGAAGAAAACCAAAAATGGAAGCGTCGTAGGCTATTTTTCCATTTTTAAGTGTTAGATATGCAACTGTCCTACCATCAATTTTATCTAAAATCATGGCGTCACTGCCATGCATGCCACCTAGTGATAAAAGAGGCCTTCCCCATTTATCAGAGCGACCAAACATGCGAGAGATGTAGTCAGGGTCTCTCACACGGCGCCTGTCATCGAGTGCAAAGATTCTACCGATATAGGCGCCCACTATGATTTTAGGAAGTAATTCCATAGCGATGGGACCAATCGCTTTCAGCTGCACGCGTAGGCGACAAGAGGCCTGAGAGCGGTCAAATTCATAGTCCATACCGATGCCGTTAACGCCAAGTTGCGCTAGGGTACTTTTTATATTAAAGAAAAGCAGGCGTGGTTCAAGATCAAAGCCAACGAAGTTCGAGTTGATCTTTTCCACAAGGACATCTGCCATCACAGTATTGTCATCTACTTTTGTAAGCTGAACGATTCGACCGTCAGGTGTGGCAAGATCGTGCTGGTAAAGATCAAATTTCATAGTAGGCGGCCTTCATTGTCTGCATTGCTTATGAAGTCTCCCATTCTTCCGGGGAAGCCATCTCTTCTTTTACAAAATTGACTAGCTCTGCTCTTTTTCTAGAATCTTCTTTTGAAAATCTATTACATAAATCATTGAAAATTTTTACCCGTTCCTGAATACTATTTTTAAGAATATCTAATTGTGACTGAAAAAGTGGAAATTGATTGTATTGAGTGTTGATTGTGTCACGAATGTTCTGAAGCTCTCTTTCTAAATATTGCTCAACAAGAGCATGATCTTTCTGGTCTAAATACAATTGTTTTGTTTTGTCACCTTTAAAAGTTTTAAGTCGATCCTCAGCCTTACGTAAACCAGAATTTATGACTTGTTGTACATCATCACTGGAATAGGTTATTTCACGAACCTGGCCTGAGGTTCTTATTGCAGACGTTGTCTCTGGAGACGCTACTACTGAAGGAGCCTGTCGCCTTGCTTGTACTGCTTCTTTTGCCTTCTTGGCACTTTCTAATGCCTGAGTGTCTTTATAACTTTCATTCATTCGTGTAAGATCAGCAAAATTTTCTGGTAGAGGAAGCTGTAATAATTTGAAAGCCTTGTCTCTTTCAGATGAACTGAGCTCTTCGAAGCCTTTTAATACTGTAAGCCGCTCTTGTCTAGCTGGTGTAGCCGGTAGCCTAGAACGCCCTTGTAGGCTTTGCTCTTCTATACGTGAGCGTCTGTCCTGAATACGAGCTTCAACTACATGACCGAGATCTTCCCGAGGCAATAATGACTCTTCTTTTTCTAGTTTGTTTTGATAAGCAATAAGATTATTCATGAATTGCTTCTGCGTTGTTTTGAGTACTTCAAAATCCTGTTCCTTATTCGCTTGAGCAAGTTTAGAAAAATGTGCTTCCAAGTCATCTCGCGATACTTTGTAAGGCCTTTTACTTCTAGGCGAATTCCCACCAATACTTCTTCCATAAATTTCCATATCATCCTGAAGATCTCTGATATAGCCATCAAAATTAAGCTTTGGTGGCCGTCGACCAGAATCAGACCCTCGTAAAGCTTCAGGAGCCTCTGGAGCTATAGGCTCACCGTTGATTTTCACCTTTTGTATGATCTCTTGTAAAATATCACTCGGAAGATCGGCTATTTTAACTCCTTCATTATCCACATCGAAAAATTCATCAAATTCAGACCGATTTGAGATATCCTGCAAATCCCTAAATGCCTGTTCGATAGAGTCAGGAGAGGCATACACACCCAAGAGTGCTTTTGCACAAGCTACAGCCTCATCTGATACCTCGGGACGCGTAGCTTGCCACAAGTAGTCATGACTTGGAACCCTCAGCTCATTCAACGCCTCAGCGTACATAAGCTTGAGTGAATGAATAGCTGCTTGTAAGGCATCTGTCGTCGCAAAATCACCAGCTCTCAGTGCATTTTCTGCCACTTGATATTTTTGAATAAGTATTTCTAACTTTTGCTGCTCAACTGCTGGCACAAAGGCTTGTAATTTCCTGATCAAAGCCGTTTGTTTTTGACCTTCTGCAATAGCTTCGGCAGCTTTGAGCTTATTGGATATCTGTGCTTGCCTTTCCACATCAGAGACTACAGGCGGTACTACAGGTGGCACATTATGTTTTGAAAGTAAACGTGTTTGCACATCACTTAAAAATTCAGGCACTTGAGCACTTTTATCAAAAGCTGTCACTACGCGAACCATATAGTCGCTCTCTGTCTCATTTTCATTTC
>JAHFTM010000067.1:0-628 GCA_023269335.1 Chlamydiia bacterium | reverse complement strand
AGCCCAAGCTTTCATCCTCATTTCATACTTTTGTGCAGCTTTAGAAGACTTCGCCTTTGAGGCTCTTTGTTGGAGAGCTGGTTTTTTCTTATCCACATCCACTACAACAGGGGCTGCAAGTGCAGCATTGGTCTTTGTCTTTTGTATGATCTCTTGTAAAACGGTATCACGAAGTGTAAGTATCTTGAATCTTTCTGCTTCATCAATATCTGCTACATCAAATGCATTGGGGTCAGATATACCTTGCAAATCAACAAAGACCTTGTTGACATCAGCAGTAGCATAAACATGTAACAACAACTCTTTTGCACAAGCCACGGCTTTATCAGATGCTCCGGGACGTGTAGCTAGCCATAAATAATCGCGGCTTATATTTTCAAGCTCCCTCACTGTGTCGGTATATATAAGACTGAAAAAGCGAATAGCTGTTTGTAAGGCATCAGTCGTTGCAAAATCCCCAACTCTCAGTACATTTTCTGCCGCGTAATATTCTTGAATAAGAGTTTCTAATTTCTGCTGCTCAGCCGGCGATACAAATGACTGCCACTTTCGAATCAAAGACGTTTGTCTTTGACCCTCTGCAATGGCTGTATCTATCATTGGCCTTTGAACCATCTCTCTTGCTTGG
>JAHFTM010000283.1 GCA_023269335.1 Chlamydiia bacterium | reverse complement strand
AGAAAGTTCAAGAAACACACTGCGCACTTTTTTAAAAGATGAGCGCGTGCTCGTTGATGGAAAGCTTCTCACAGACCCAAAACAAGAGGTCTTGGCCGGGCAAGAGCTGCAAGTATTGCCGCGCCGTTTAAAAAAAGAGGGCCTTTTACAAATCATCTATGAAGACAAAGATCTTGTGGTCGTTGACAAGCCAGCTGGCCTGCTCAGCGTGGCTACCCATTTTGATACGCAAAATACAGTCCATGCCATTTTGAAAAAGCGCTATATCAGAAGAAAAGTATATGTCATTCATCGTTTAGACCAAGAGACCTCAGGAGTGATGATGTTTGCGTTGAGCGAAGAGGCTTATAATAAACTGAAAAGCGATCTGGCAGCACATCTGGTAAGGCGCATCTATTATGGGGTTGTCGAAGGTGCACTCGATAGCAAAGGGACTTGGGAGTCTTACCTTTTGGAAGATAAAAACTATCTAGTACATGCCCATGATAAGCCAACCGCCGGCGCGGAGCGTGCAGTCACGCACTATGAAACAGTCAGGCAGCATGGAGATTTTACTTTAGTGCGCTTTGAGCTTGAAACTGGTAAGAAAAATCAGATTCGCGTGCAGAGTGCAAAAGCGGGTCATCCCATCTATGGTGACAGTAAATATGGAGCTAAGCTTCCTTTATCTAAGAGGCTTTACCTGCACGCTTTTGAGCTGCACTTTACACATCCCCTCACACAAAAAAGTTTGGTTTTCACATCACAGCTACCCAAAGAATTTCTTCAGGCTCTTTAAGAATTATAGTACCTGTTTTCTCTGTGCTCTTTATGGCAATCACTCTTTTTGTGATTTAAAAATCGGTGATTTGCCTAAATTCCCTTGATGTCCTATAGTGCAAAATTTGTAACTATCCGAAGGTGATCATGGGTGAGCTTCCTGAAAGACATCTAGAATGTAATGAATGCAAAAAGCCCATTGTCGTCTGCTATACCGAAATCGTTGGCAAGATGATCTACCGGCTTGGCATGTGCGCTGACTGCCCTATTTTACGGCAAAAGCTGCATGGTCAGGCAAGTGGTATGCTCAGTATTGAGGAGGCTCAAGCTACGGCTCTGACTTGTGGCGGCTGCGGCACAACAGCAGATGAAGTCATGATGGGAGCTCAGCTAGGCTGCAGCCTTTGCTATGAGGTGTTTGAAGATCTTATCATTCAAGAGCTTCAAAGCGCTAATCGCCTTTCACAAAAGATGGTTGGTCTGAGAAAAGTAGCCCCATTTCATTTGGGACGCACGCCAGGTCAAATAGGGGAAGCAAACCCCGCTTCAAAGCTTTTAGCATTGCATCAAGCATTACATGAGACATTAGGACGAGAAGATTATGAACAAGCGGCCTGGCTTCGAGACCAGATCAAAGCCCTGACTGAGGGAAATAAAAATGAACAAAGAGACGCTTGAAAATTCCAAAATCGCTGCCCACCTTGCTCCTTGGGATGCGAACGAAAACATCATCTGGCTTGCCTCTACATTATCTATGCACCGCAACGTTGAGAAGTTCAAGTTCCCAGCAAAGATGGAAGCAGAAAAAAGAAAACACATTCTTTCTCTTGCCAGTACAACGCTACAAAATAGCGAGCTGCCCGGAGCTTTTACAATTAAAGCAGAAGAGATCACTCCACTTGAGAAAAATTTTCTCTTAGAACATTTTCTCATCTTTGAAGGCTTCCAAGAGGCACATCAAGGGGAAGCTTTTATCATCGATGACAGCGGCTGTTTCATTGCCCTTTTAAACCTCAAAGACCACCTTCAGCTACAACTGACCGATATTGCAGGAGACTTAGAAAAAACATGGGCACGCCTTGTCCAGATAGAAAATAAACTGGCCTCTTCCTTTAGCTTTGCCTTTTCACAAAAATTTGGTTTTTTAACTTCTGATCCACTTCTTGCAGGTACTGGCCTTGTAGCCACTGCCTACCTGCATCTGCCCGCACTTATTCACTTGAAAAAGCTTTCTGATTTGACAGAGAAGGAAAAGAACGAAGCGGTGTTATTTACTGGTCTACAAGGTAATCCGGAAGATCTTGTCGGTGATATTCTGGCAGTTCGCAATTGCTATACACTTGGTGTCAACGAAGAGACGATCATCTCCACGCTGAGAAGTGCAATCTTAAAGTTACTTGTCGCGGAAAAAAGTGCAAGAAGCCAGATAAAGACAGAAAATATTACGGCCATAAAAGATAAGATCAGCCGCGCTCTTGGTATACTGAAATTTTCGTTTCAACTAGATACTGTAGAGGCTCTTTCAGCGATTTCGATGTTGAAGTTTGGCATTGAACTTGGTTGGGTGCGAGGGATGACAGTGCAAGAGGTAAATAAAATCTTTTTCACCTGTCGAAGAGCACATCTCAACTACTGTATGAAAGAAAAAATTCCAATCGAACAAGTGGCTGCTAAAAGAGCTGATTTTCTAAGGGAAAAAGTAAAGAGTTTAGAACTGTTAGTTCAATAAAATTTTAGCTAGCGCTAGTTTCTAGATTTGCAAGAATAGGAAGGGCAACGTAGGATGCGTGCTTGCCGCCGCTATGTAAGCAGAAACAGAGGTCTTTAATTTCGGTATTAGCCTCTAGTACTTCAGGATTTGCTAAAAGACTTGTATC
>JAHFTM010000282.1 GCA_023269335.1 Chlamydiia bacterium | reverse complement strand
ATCATCATAAGAGTGTTCTCTTTTTTCTAATACACGCTCTTTTACTTGATCAACACGCTCGTTTCTACCTTTTCCTTCGTTTCCTCTTGGCTCACTTTGCTGCATTGAGCTTCGAGGTATCTCTTGGAAAAGCCTTACTTCAGTTGAATAAGAAACTCTTGAGCTCATAATTACTCCAAATTATTAAATAGATTGAGAGAGAAGTATTTGACCAAATTTAATTTTAAAAATCAACTTATTTTACATAAATAGCTATAGCTATCTAATCTAGAGACTTTTTTAAAAAAATTTACTAGACATATAAAATAAACACCTCATATTACATGGAAGAATAAATTGAAATAAAATTTATGATATTACTAGTTTTTCTGTATCACTTTTACAAAACTATTCAAATATAGCTCAAAGCGAAGATTGCTGTCATTTTGATATGCCTTCTAATAATATCAGGCAAATACACAAAAAATGCACGTTAATAATAGTTGATCTAAATTTATTTCTTTACATTTCCTTAGGAAAAAGAAGCGAACCAATACGCACGAGCGTAGCCCCCTCTTCAATAGCGATTTCAAAATCTTGCGACATCCCCATAGAAAGCTCTACAAAAGTAGCTACACACTCAGGGTAGCAGCTATGTAATGAATCACGAAGCTCTCTCAGCTCACGGAAGCTAAATCGTGCCCTTTCCCGCTCCTTTTCTTCATCAGATATCCTTGCGGCCATTGTCATTAGACCTGAAATCTGAATGTTTTTTAAAGCGAGAAACTGTGGAAATTGCACGTACAGTTCTGCTGCACTCATCCCGTGCTTTGAGGGCTCTTTTGACGTATTGACTTGTAATAAAAGCTTCGTCACTACACCTACATCGTTGCTTACTTGATCTATCTTCTGAGCCAGATGAAAACTATCAACTGACTGAATCAATGAAAATGAACCCACTGCCCGCCTCACCTTATTTGTCTGCAAAGAACCGATAAAATGCCAGCTGATATCTTGGGGCAGCGCACTTTGCTTTTCATGAACTTCAGGGATTCTGTTTTCGCCAAAGACACGCAGCCCTTTGTCATAAAGGCTTAGGATTTGTTCTACAGGCTGTCCTTTTGAAATGACGACAAGTGTGACCTCATCCGGCTCTCTGCCACCTTTTTTGCACGCGAGCTTTATACGATTCTGGACATCTGTCAAACATTCTTGATTCATCTGTAATTAAGGGAATTTATTCATTTTGCGAAAACCAAGTGGTGGCTGAACAAGCTCTGAGGCGATGATCATCGCCTTTTTAGATGGAAGTCTCTGGAGCAAGTCAGCAAGGCGTAATCTTTTTGGTTTTGTAGTCACCACGCTCGTCGCTGCAAGCGCTACGAGATCTTGCCGTATAAGTTCATCGCCTGTACGCAGCCTGACATCTAGTTTTCGCTCTTCAATGGCTGTTTTTTGTTTAAAATCTTCAATTGCTGTATGAAATACGAATTTCTCTTCCGGCCGCCTCCACTCGTTTTGAGCATGTGGCAGCGGTGGCGGAGTAAATGGAGTGATAGTTTGCTTTTTCTTCACTTCCAGCTCCTCTTCCCATTCTTCTTGTTCTTCATCATCTTGCTCATCTTCAAACTCAGTTTCACGTTTCATCGACTGCAAAAGCCTTTCGAGTGCCTTTTTCTGGATCTTTTCTTTGTTATCCATATGAGAAGATACTCGAGGCTCAGGTGGTATGGCCGGAGAAGATGCTGTACGTGATTTTTTATTTTTAAAAATCTCATAAAATGAGGTGCCAAGTGTATAGAGAACTGCCACCAAGGCAATAATCATACCTAAGATTTGCGAAACATCAATTTCTTCAGCTGCAGCAAGTACTGTCATCAATCAAAACTCTCTTTCCTTATCCACCTGTGGAAGCATCATCACCGGCAATGTCTTTTCTCATTGCTGTATCAGCTTGAATATTTTCCATTCTGTAGTAGTCCATTACACCAAGGCGACCTGCTTTCAAAGCATCAGCCATAGCAAGAGGAATTGAAGCTTTAGCCTCAATGTATTTGGCTTCCATTTTCTTCACTTCCGCGCTGTTTTCTTGCTCCACAGCTACGGCCATTGCACGTCTTCCTTCAGCACTCGCTTGTGCAATGCGCTTATCCGATTCCGCTTTGTCAGCACGCAATTTCGCTCCAATGTTTTCACCGATAGCAATATCTGCAATATCAATGGAAAGGATTTCAAAGGCTGTTTGCGCATCAAGCCCTTTTTCAAGAACTCGCTTGGAAATCAGCTGCGGGTTTTCAAGAACAGTCAAATGCGTTTCTGCTGCACCAATAGCTCCAATAATACCTTCGCCCACACGAGCAATGATTGTCTCTTCAGTAGCTCCACCAACTAACTGAGCAATATTCGTTCGTACCGTCACACGTGCTCGACAACGGAGCTGAACGCCATCTTTAGCAACGCCTGTGATGTAGTCGCTATGTGTGCGATCAGGGCAGTCAATGACCTTGGGATTAACAGATGTGCGTACAGCATCCAGAATTTGACGACCTGCTAGATCAATTGCTGTTGCTTTCTTCCAGTCAAGCGGGATATTGGCTTTTTCTGCAGCAATTAAAGCAGCCACAACATCTAACACTCTGCCGCCAGCTAAGTAATGCGTT
>JAHFTM010000066.1 GCA_023269335.1 Chlamydiia bacterium | reverse complement strand
ACAGTCAGTAAAACTTGCTACTTTTGAAAATGCTATTCAAAAAACAATTGACACTACCAAAAATATTCCGGAGCAACTTGCCGCTCGAGGTAGGGTCCCCCTTTCAAAAAGAGAAATTCGCAAGAAAATGGGCGAGCTTTTTATTGAAAGAAGCTCAGTCAATTTGCACTCGGATATCTTGGATGTGCCAGAATTTTTCTGGGATCACTCTGAAGTAGAGCCTCTGTATACCATGATTGCCAATCACTTGGATCTGGAAACGCGGCTTCAGGTCTTAAACCAACGCCTTGACATCGTTCATGATCTTTTTGAAATGCTTGGCAACGAACTTAACCACCAACATTCGTCAAAACTTGAGTGGATTATTATCTGGCTCATTGTGATCGAAGTGGTCATTACCCTACTCCATCAATATGGCTAACTCTCATTCCTCTTATACCCTTCTCGATAGCGGCGAAGGAAGAAAATTAGAACGCTTTGGCAAATTTTCGCTTTCACGCCCCTGTTCGCAAGCTGTTTGGAAAAAAACGCTTACAAATGCCATCTGGCAGCAGGCAGACTTTATCTTTACCCGTGATGAAGAAAACCGCTGGATCAATAAGGCACACATGCCAGCTTCTTGGACATGTGAAATTGAAGGCATTATCTTTAAAATACAGCCTACAGACTTTGGCCACCTTGGAGTTTTTGCAGAACAAATGCCTTTTTGGCACTGGATGCGGCAGAGTGTTCGTGATCGCCAAAAAATAACAACCAAGGCTCCAAAGGTATTGAATTTATTTGCCTATTCAGGTGGTGCAACCCTTGCTTGTGCTCAGGGCGGCGCTCAGGTTTGCCATCTTGATGCCTCTAAGGGCATGGTCACATGGGCAAGAGAAAATGCCGCACTCAATCATCTTGAGGGTGCGCCTATCCGCTGGATCATTGATGATGTGATGAAATTTTTACAACGCGAGCTCAAACGCAATAACCGCTATGATGCCATTATTTTAGACCCGCCCACTTTTGGCAGAGGCGCTCAAGGAGAATTTTTCAAAATCGAAGAAAAAATCATCCCGCTTTTGGAGATGTGTCGCTCTCTGCTTACCGATGAGCCGCTGTTTCTCTTATTTTCTTGTCACACAGCTGGCTTTTCACCACAAGTGCTTTATAATTTGCTTTCTCAAACTACTTCTGACTTAAAAGGAGCAATCGATATCGGCGAGATGCTGCTTCCTTCTGAGACCGGCCTACCCATCCCAAGCGGCTCATTTGCCCGCTGGCAAACGAGATAAGGAAGAAACACATGCTACCTATTTCAAGTCTAGATAACCCGAAAATAAAAGAGCTGGTAGCGCTACGAGAAAAACGGTGCCGCGATAAGACAGAACGTTTTCTGATTGAAGGCTATCGAGAGCTTCTACGCGCCCATGATGGTGGCGTGCCTATTGAACAGCTCTACATCTGCCCCGAGCTTTTTTTAGGGGAAAATGAGACAAGTCTCATAGACAAATTTCGCTTACAGGGGACACAGATTTTTTCTTGTACAACGAAAGTATTTCATAAAAGCTCTTATCGCGATCGGCCTGATGGACTGATCGGTGTAGCAAAAACAATGCAATATAGCTTACAAGACCTTGAAAAGAAACTTCCTCAAGGGAAAGCACCATTACTTGTTGTCGCTGTTAACATTGAAAAACCAGGCAACTTGGGAACTATACTTCGCTCATCCGATGCAGCTGGAGCCCATGGCGTCATCGTTTGTGATCGCTGCACTGATGTCTACAATCCGAATGTTGTGAGGGCAAGCGTAGGCACCCTTTTCACGCTGCCAGTAGTTGAAACAACAACAGCCGCTGCGCTTACCTGGCTAAAAGACAATAAGATCCATACAATAGCTACAACACCATCGACAGATAAATTCTATAGCGATATCAATTTGACTCAACCCTCTGCTATTATTGTAGGAGCAGAACAGATTGGCTTAAGTGATCTTTGGCTTGAATCTGCAGACTATAAGGTAAAAATCCCTATGCTTGGCGTTGCTGACTCACTCAATGTAGCCATGGCTACCACCATTTTACTGTATGAAGCAGTGAGGCAAAGGAAAAGTGGACGCTGAACCATTAGAAGTTCTGTATGAAGATACGCACCTTCTTTTCGTCAATAAACCGGCAGGTCTTCTTACACAGCCAACTGCTGAGGTAGCTGATAGCGCTGAAGAGCGTGCCAAGCATTATCTTAAAATAAAATATCAAAAAAGCGGAAATGTCTATCTTCACGCCATTCACAGGCTTGATCGGCCGGCAAGCGGCATTGTACTTTTTGCAAAATCAAGTAAAGCACTTTCGCGTCTTAACGAAGCGCTGAGAAACAAGCATATTCACAAATGGTATCTTGCTATTTGTACGGGCATTTTTGAAAAGAAAGCAGGAGTCATGACCCATTTTTTAGTTCATGATGATCATAAAGCGAGTGTTTCTAGTTCAGAAAGCGCTGGTGGTAAAAAAAGTGAGCTGGAATATGAAGTTTTAAAAAGTGAAAATGGGCTCAACCTTGTAGGGATTCATCTGATAACCGGGCGCTATCATCAGATTAGGGCACAGCTAGCCTATAGCGCACACCCCATCATCGGCGATGGAAAATATGGCAGTAAATACCCATATAACAATGAGGGCATAGCACTGCACCACTACAAAATGCAAATACCCCACCCTATAACTAAAGAAATTATTTCAATTGAATCACAGACACCCTCTTTTTGGCCACTGAATCATAAAAACATGAAAAAACCATGAAATTCAACAAGCCATTGTATATACTGGTTGGTTACCATAAAGAGTGAGTATTATGGATCAAACGCAAAAGCCCCGTAAAATAGAACGCTCCTTTGGCACCCATGACGGAACCTTTCATGCAGATGAGGTTACAGCCTGTGCTCTTCTTCGCTATTTTAACATTATTGACAACGAAAAAATCATCCGCACACGTGACCCAGAAAAGCTTTCTAGCTGTGAATATGTATGCGATGTTGGTGGAATTTACGACCCTGAAAAAAAGCGCTTCGACCACCATCAAGTAGACTATAAAGGCCCATTAAGCAGTGCTGGCATGGTACTCGAGTATTTGAAAAACCAAGCGCTCATCTCACCTTCCGATTATGATTTTTTAAATAACTCTCTTGTGAGAGGTGTCGATGCTCATGATAATGGCAAAGATATGCAGCTACCAGGCTTATGCACCTTTTCTCATATCATTTCGAACTTCACACCTATCCATTATGACGTGGACTCAAGCAGGCAAGACGATGCTTTCAAGCAAGCGCAAGAATTTGCTTTTGGACATATCACACGACTGTTTGAACGTTTTAAATATAACCAATCGTGCCGTGAAATAGTTGCCAAAGCTATGGCTGAGTTTCGTGACTGCCTTATTTTTGAAGAACCAATTCCTTGGATGGACACCTTCTTTGAACAGGGCGGAGAGCATCACCCAGCACACTTTGTAATCATGCCTTCCGGTAAACATTGGAAGCTACGAGGCATTCCGCCGCATGCAGATGACAAGATGAAAGTTCGTACCGCTTTGCCTGAAGATTGGGCAGGGCTGTTAGACAAAGACTTAAAGAAAATGAGTGGTATCCAGGGAGCCTTATTTTGTCATAAAGGCCGCTTTATTTCCGTATGGGAGACAAAAGAAGATGCACTTGCTGCATTAGAAAGAACCCTACAGCTAGTTGCTAAACAAAAAACAATTATCTAGCTGCTGGTAGCACACAATCTGCAGCTGCAAAATAACTATTTTACCTTAAAATCAAAGTCAAAATAAAGCCTATGAAAACTGTTTTTCAAAAGATTATCGACGGAGATCTACCCTGTGATAAGATCTTTGAAAATGAGCGTATTATTGCCTTCAAAGATATCGCTCCGCAAGCCCCTGTGCACATTCTTATTGTTCCAAAAAAAGCCATTCAAGATATTTCACATGCTACAAAAGAGGATGCTTTACTACTTGCAGAGATCATGTTTGTAGCAAGTGCCCTTGCAAAGCAATTTCATATTCAAGATGGCTTTCGCTTACTTACGAACAATGGTGCCGATGCCGGACAATCAGTTTTCCATCTGCACTTCCACCTACTTGGAGGAAAAAAATTGGGCGCCTTAGGATAACTTATGACACTTCAGTTTCTTCATAAAGAATCTACTGCTCTTATTGTCGTCGACGTACAAGAAAAGCTGTTTGCAAAAATTGCAAATAATAATGAAGTTCTGGCAAAAATATTGAGTCTGATAGAGGCCTTCCACATACTGGAGATGCCTTTATTCATCTCTGAGCAATATCCACAAGGACTTGGAAAAACGGTCCCCGCCATTCAAAAACTTATCGAAAAAATGAGTATCAAAGCTCATCATTTTGAAAAAAGAGCCTTTTCTTGCATGCAGGAGCCTTCTTTTCGCGATGCTATTTTAAATTCTCACATTCAAGAGTTTTTAGTTGTAGGCATCGAAGCACATGTTTGTGTACTGCAAACAGCCAAAGAACTTCTCAAATGGGGCAAAAAAGTGACTGTTGCAACCGATGCTACCTCATCAAGAAATGTGCCTGATTTTACGAGTGCCAAAGGTGAGCTTTTAGTTGCAAATGCCAGGCTTACTACTGTGGAAACAATCCTGTTTGAGCTTGTAAGAGATTCTCGTGCACCAGCGTTTAAGGCGATCTCTAAGCTTATAACAAGCTGAACGGCTTGATGAGCTACTCAGCTTTCTGCCTATAAGCCTATTTTTTTGTACTAGCGCCCTTTACCACAAGACTTGCACTCAGCTGATCTACTTGCGCCAGGACTGCAGCTATTGCAGCGACATACTGGGATTGCTGAGCTCCAGGCCCAAGTCGCTCTAAATTCGCTATGCCTTGCATCATTAATCTATCACAGTAGCCTTTTACTCGTTGCTGTAGTTGCTCTTGCAAAAGACGCATCTGCGTCGCAAGTGCTGCTTTTTGTTTAGCAAGATCCGGTTTTCGCGCAGAAGCGTTGGCTACCATATCTGTTTCAGTCGGGGAGGAACACCAAGCACCACCCTCTCCCCCTCCCTCTACAGCTGATGATTGACTACCCCTGTGCCTAAGAGGATTGAAAGCCGCAGCAGCGGCTGCAGCTGAAGCTGCCGCAGATTGTGATGAACTGGATGAATAATTTCCTTTGCCACTAGATGGAAGAGTTGGAATAGCAATCGGGGTTGGTTTTGGAACTGGTTTTTTAGTATTTTTCACGAGTGCAGCAGCCATGGCAAGTGACTGATTGTTTGGCCGACTAGCAGGCTGGACAGGAACTACTGGCTTCGAAGCTTGTGCGGGAGCAGGAGTTGGAGCTGGCACTACAACTTGCACAGGAGCTAGGGCTTGCGTGCGAGCTTGCCCTTGCCTGCGCTTATCAATGAGAGCGCTTCTTTCTTGTTTGGAAGTCCCCACTTTGTTCTTTTCCCTTTTTAGGCGTGTAACTGAGTATCTTCTATCGCGTCGATCTGCACGACCTTCTTCACCCATGTTGATTGCTTTTAACTTTTCATGATGCTGCTGGGGCTTATTGCGCTTTGCAACTTCTGCCTCATGTGCCGCAAGAAGCCCTTTATTGGCTGCTGCAGGTGATGCAGGTGGTGGAACAAACTGAAAATTTGAATCTGAACTTATACTCGCCATAACTCCCTCATAGCTACCACAAAAGTTTATATCTCTTTATAACTAGATTATATACTAATTATTATTTCAATCAAGCTAATT
Source organism: Chlamydiia bacterium (assembly GCA_023269335.1). Taxonomy (GTDB): domain Bacteria; phylum Chlamydiota; class Chlamydiia; order Chlamydiales; family FEN-1388; genus JAHFTM01. Next base: position 2,976 of record JAHFTM010000066.1, on the reverse strand, counting down.
TATTTAAGCTGTAAACACTAAATATAAATATTAAATCAATTAGTTGTCGACAGAGCCTTTTAATAGAAAATACCTTACAAAATTTAAGTCACTTATGTTAAACACCTTGCTATTGCCTCTCAATTTTGATTTGAGCTACTAGTGGATAAATCTGCATTGACCTTTATCTTTAAATCCATCACCTATTGTAAAATGAGCCCACGTCACACACATCACGCGCAATGAAAAAATTACTTACTATTATTAGTATATTTCTTGGATTTTGTTCTCTTCATAGCACTGAAATTGATAAAGAAAAAGTTGAAGAAAATGAAAAAAATTCTGTCTCAAAGCGCATCCGCTCCCACCTTGTTCTTTTTGATCCAAAATCTGCTCTACAAGAAGTCAATCAAGCGCTGGTTTGCTGTGGCGATAATGAAGCTCTGAAAATCGAACTTCTCCGCTTTAAAATTCGCTGCCACGCAAGGCTTAGTGATGAAAAGGCGATGTTACAGACACTCAATGAATACTCGATCCTTTTTCCAAGAGCACGTGAGGATCATGCATTACTAGAAGAGATCGCCTGGGCAACGATTAAAAGAGGCGCACTTGACTCTTCACCATTGATCCGCTCAGAAGCAACACTTGCAGCCTTTTACTCGCAAGATGCTCAAGGTATACCAATCTTGCAGTGCATGCTTTGTGACCAAAACATTCAAATTCGGCTCTTTGCACTCTTTTTAGCCTCTCATTTGCGCGACGAGATGCTCGAACAAAAAGTGCTTCAAATGCTTGTAAGTGACCCGACACCTTATGTACGCTCGGCCTGTATTGAAACGCTTGGCAAGATGCGCTCTAGAAAAGCTGTCACGCACTTTCATAAGCTTCTGAAAGATGAAAACACCACGCACACAGACACTTATGCCATTATTCAGGCTCTTTCACAAGTAAGCTCTCACACCACGCATGAAAACCTAACGACCTTAGTAAAAAGCCCCCATTCATCGCTTAGGGCTTTAGCCTGTGGTCTTATCTTCCATCAAGATATGCAAGCAGGTGATCTTATTATTGAGCTTGTCAAAGATAGCTCCATCGATGTCCAGATGCTTGCTCTACAAACGCTTGGAGCCATCAAACAAGAAAACTTATTAGAAAATGAGACATTGAAAGAATATGTCATCTCGCTTTTACAAGAAGCTTCTCCTCACATTTCTCTTAATGCTGCCTTTCTTATTTTAGCAAGCGTTCATCAAAATGACCGCCTGCATGCGTTAGGAAGGGCAACATTAGAAAGATGGCTTTCACATAAAAACCAGCACTATGCACGTCTGGCTGCTGCGTGCGTTGCCCACAGCGGAAAAGCGGGGATTGTACTGTCAGAAAAATGGATCGATGCCTCATCTGATCACTATGTGAAGCTGAATCTTGCTCTTCACTTGATAAAACAGAGAAAATCAACTGACAAGGCGGCAAAAATTTTAGAAGAGTGCCTATCTTCAATCAAGGAGCGCATTGATTACCGCCAAGATGGTCTTTTCACATCGATTGCGCCTTCACAAGAGATGCATCAAGCAGCTCATTTTCGCTATCCGGAAACCAAGGACCTAGCCTGTCGTCTCGATCTTTATGGCTGCCTTGCAACCTGCAATTTTCCTGAACTACAAGAAAAAATCGCCTCTTTTTTAAAAGGAAAAGATGCTGACAAAAGCTGGGGAATCACCGGGATGACAGCTTCGTTACTCATCCAGGAGAAAGATGAGGCTGCTTTTGAAGTATTAGAAAAGCTTCTCGATGATGAATCACTTGAAGTGCGCCTGCAAGCAGCTTTTATCCTTGCATCTTGTAGACAAGATGAAAAATCCCTAAAAATACTCCAAGAGTCATTTTCAAAGGCCAAGCGAGAACTGAAAGAGCTTATTTTAGTAGGTATTGGAGCCATAGGCTCAAAAGCCTCTTTGCCATTTTTAACTCAAGCACTTGATGAGCCCTCACAAGTGCTGCGTCTACGAGCTGCCTCTTCTATTCTTCAGTGCCTCTATCATTAAACAGCATATTCAGCAATCAGTGGAGCAACAGCTGTTTCATGATGGAGAATATCACACCCCTGCATGCGCATTTTGAAGAGCGTATCTAAAATATTAAGGCGTATCTCATCAAGCATCTTCTCTTGTATTGCTCTCCAAAAAATTTCGTAACTTTAGCATACTGAATGAGCTAAAGTTATAATTTTAACAGATCAATATATATCAGCCTAAGACTCTATTTTTACATTTATTTAAATTATTATTTATTTGACTAATATAACAATTTACTATATATTATTTTAATAATATTTATACCATTAATAATAAAGGAGTTTGTATGAAACCCTATAATAGTTATAAATCAGCGTTTTCTGGATTTGCTGAGCATTTAGATCACACTCGACCAGAAAGTATCGTAAAATCTGTGCATAAAAAAAGTGGTGTTGAGGGTGTTCTCAAACTTGCCAAAGTAGCTACCACATCAAAATATGCGAAGGACAAAGTGATTAGAGCTTTAGTTAAAGAATGTTTCAATAACCTTGATAACAGTAAGCTAGAAAAATCCCAGAAAAAAGAAGTAAAAGAAATCAAACACACTTATAAAAAAATAAAAAAAGACAACAAGCATCCTAAGAAGAAGAATGATGTCCAAGCAACTGTAGCTAAAGTTCTAGCTCCAGCTCCTGCAGCAATTGCAAAACCAGATGTGAGTCTTGACACTGCCATGGCTGCATCATTAGCTCAAGCTGATCGAGATGCAAAAGAACGAGCTGATCTTAATAAGGTTATGCAGGCTTCACTGCAAGTACACGTCGCCCCAAAAGCTCGACAAGTAGCTCAAGTGGCACAACCAGATACAAGCCTTGATGAGGCGCTGGCAGTTTCATTAACTGCTACGTTTACTCAAGTAACTCTAGCACCAGCACCAGAGGTACCAGCACCTAAACCAGAAGCTCCAATTGATGAGTTCCAG
>JAHFTM010000281.1 GCA_023269335.1 Chlamydiia bacterium | reverse complement strand
AAGAGGCTGGCAAGGCAAGATACTCACCTGTCAGTTCTGCCGAGAAAATAAAATACCCTATTATGGCATCTGCCTAGGCATGCAGGTTATGGTTGTAGAGTTTGCAAGGAATGTACTGAAGCTGAAAGGGGCAAATTCCACAGAAATGGATCTAGAAACAAAAGATCCGGTCATTTCACTTTTAGAAGAGCAACATATTGTTACAGACCGAGGTGGAACAATGCGCTTAGGCGCATATCCTTGCGTGTTAGATGTTCACTCAAAGGCTTATAGTGCTTATGGTCAAAAAGAGGTGTCTGAGCGTCACAGGCATCGATACGAGCTGAACAATCGCTATCGTGATGAACTTGTCAAAGCAGGACTTATGGTTTCAGGGGTTTATGAAGAAGATAACCTGGCTGAGATTGTAGAAGTGAAAGACCATCCTTGGATGATTGGTGTGCAGTCGCACCCTGAATTTAAATCCAAATTGACGGAACCTCATCCGCTCTTTCGCGATTTTATTCGAGCCGTTATCCAGCACAAGAATGAAACGAATGCAGTGACACCGCACAAAATACAAACGCAAAAAAACACTGAAACCTCACACCAGCAAATCCATGCAACCGCAAAAAAAGCGTAGTCGAATTTTAGCTGTTGATGTTGGCTTAAAGCGCATTGGACTTGCAATCTCTGATGAGCAAAAAATTATCGCGTCGCCGCTAGAGAATCTTTTAGCGGCAGAGGCAATAAAGCCCACGATACAGCGGCTTTTAGCTAGTGTAGAAAAAATAAAAACTGAAAAGGGCTGTGAGATAGAAGAAATAGTCATTGGCTTACCGTTGAAGATGAATGGCACCGAAAGTACGACTACGGAACATGTACGCCGTTTTGCAGCGGCTTTAAAAGAAAATACCATAATTACAGTGCATCTTTTAGATGAGCGTTTGACATCAGTGCAAGCTGAACGCATGCTGATGGATGCCAATTTTACCAGAAAAAAAAGGGCTCAGTTTGTCGATCGTGTCTCTGCTGTTATCTTGCTTCAATGTTACCTAGATCTTAAAAAACCAATAGGACAATCATTTGCATGACAATTGCTTGGGTAGTATTCAACGTTATTTTAGTGGCCCTCATTTTACTTGATCTGAATTTTGCTAAAGGACGAAAACTACGCGTCAAAGAGGCGCTTTCCTTCTCACTTGGCTGGGTGATTCTCGCCTCACTTTTTGCCCTGCTTATTGCTTGTACTCTGGGTTGGCAAGCTGCTTTAGAATTTTCAACAGGCTATTTGATTGAACTATCTTTAAGCGTAGATAACCTTTTTGTATTTCTTTTGGCTTTTCAATACTTTGCTATTCCCGAAAAACTACAGCCTAAAATTCTTTTCTGGGGCGTTATTGGCGCACTGGTTATGCGTCTTGTTTGTATTTTAGTAGGCCTCTCACTCATTCAGACTTTTTCATTTGTTTTTTATATCTTTGGCGCATTCCTGATTACTGTCAGCTTATGTATGCTCTTGAGAAAAGATAAAGAAATTAAGCCACAAAATAACTACCTTTTGCAAATTGCAAAGAAATTTGTGCCTTTCCTAGACCACAATGTAGGTGATAAGTTTTTTGTAAAACAGGGTGGCAAAATCTTTGCAACTCCCCTCTTTGCAGCTTTGATTACAATTGAAACTCTTGACCTTGTTTTCGCCCTCGATTCTATTCCCGCGATTTTTGGAGTGACCTCTGATCCTTTCATTGTTTATACATCAAACGCCTTGGCAATTTTGGGGCTGCGTTCACTTTACTTTGCCATACAGCATCTTACAGGCTATTTTGCGCATTTGCATTATGGCGTTTCCTGTGTACTGTTTTTTATTGGGTTGAAAATGGTTGGCAAAGACGTTGTTGAAATCAACGCCGCGCTTTCCCTTGCAGTTATTATTTTTATCTTAACGAGCTCAATTCTTAGCTCTCTTATATCCAAAGGTAAAGGCAAAAAACATGAACCCAGCTGAAGTGCTGCATCTCATCAATTTGGATACGATTGGCGGCGTAGAAGAGCTTTTCGCCCATTTTCTGGATGAAGCCGTTAGGAAATCTCAAATCAAACATCATCTCTTGGTGACTGGTGGTAAAATTCACCCACACTTTCTTGCGAAAATTAAGAAAAGTGCTGCCTCAATCACCTATGAGAAATATTTCTTATCGCTGAAGATACCGAAAATAGTACGTTCATTTTTGAAGAAATTAGTTTTTAAAAAAAATTACTCGCATATAGTCTTGTGGAACCGTTTTGATGATTTAAAAAAAGTGAAAAAAAGTGCTCAGGTGATCTATTACGAGCATGGTGCCTCCTGGATGCATGCCAAGACTGATACAGTGCCAAGTTTTTTTCAAAGTGTCGATTGCATCCTTGCCAATTCAAAAGCTGCGAAGCATTTAATAACGCTCAAGTGGAAGCCGAATGTAGAGATTGCAGTTGTAGAAAATCCTCTTAGACCGGACCTCAGCCTTTCGCAAAGAGCGCGCTCATCTTTTCATACCCCCTTTCGCCTTGGATTTATCGGTAGACTGATTCCTTTAAAAGGCTGCTCTCTTCTTTTGCAGGCTCTGAAAATCCTTCTTGATAAAGGTGTAAAAGTTGAGCTTTACATTGCTGGCACAGGACA
>JAHFTM010000001.1:20230-26846 GCA_023269335.1 Chlamydiia bacterium | reverse complement strand
ACTTAACAAAGTACCAATTCCTATCATACCTACATGGTACAATATCTCGAAGACTTCCGACAATATTTTCGCTTCATTGATTGAAAAATATTTTCTGACCCCTAAAATTTATGAAAAACATCTTTCTGATCTCGTTTTTACGGAACCTGCACTCAATGCAATTGTACGTGATCTTTTTGCATCAAAAGAGCTGAAAATAACAACAGACGAGCTAAGAAAGAAGTACTCTTTATCAAAGGAAAAATTAGAAGAGCTTATTGTACAACTTGAATTTCATCTTGCCCTCTGCTTGAGCTACAATAAACATAATGGTAAATGGAAAGGAGTTATCACTCCCCTACATGAATGGCGCGAACTTTTAGAGTTTCAGGAAAAGACAAAGCCTGTGCCGCTATCTAATAAAGAGGCTGTGGTAAAATCGCATCCTGTGGAAGATTTTGCCTTCATACTTGACCTGCAGGACTTCTTAAAAAAAGTGCAGCAAGGAAAACTGAAAAACAGTGATTTGCCAAAAGACGAAACAATTATTACTGCAGCTCTTAAGCTTGACTTTGTAGAACGAACACAAGGTAAAATAAAAGCAAAACTTGATCCGGAAAGCTACCTGTCAATGTCACTTCCTGATCAGTCGATGTATCTGTATCGACAGACTCTATCTGATATCGTAAGAAATTCAACCTATTCATTTGAAGCAGTAGAAAAAAGCTTCCGTGAAGTGGAAAGAAGCCTCAAACGTGTACTGACAACAGGTTGGCTCCTTTTTGAAGATTTCATGCGTGGCCTCATATCACCCATTGGCAGTGCAGAGCCAGTAACGCTTAAGAAAGTGGGCAAAAAATGGCGCTATACGCTTCCTATCTATTCTGACGAGGACAAAGAATTCTTAGAGATGATGATTTTTGGGCCTTTATATCAAGCAGGTGTCATTGCTACCGGAACTTACAAGGGCAAGCCCTGTTTTATGGTAACTGCTTATGGTAAAATTGCGCTTGGTGATTAAAGGTGCTTAAGCAGTAGTATTTAAGCTTGGCTGTTGATACATTTGCCCTGTTCAATCCAAAATGTTTTCAATTTTTTTTGCTCCTGAATTTCAGGCGATGCTGCTGCATGTGCGGTAATGAAAATTTGACCAAATCTTGAGATAATTTCAAATAGCTTTCTCGTCCTTTCTTTATCCAAATAGGCTGCAAAGTCATCAATTAAAAGAATGGGGTTAGTTTGTGTGTGCTCTTTTAACTGTTGCCACTCGGCAAGTTTTAGACTGAGTGCAGCGAGGCGGATCTCACCTTCAGAGGCAAAATCACGAAAAGCATGGGTGCCTCTTAAAAAATGAAGATCATCGCGATGTGGCCCTACAAGAGTTGAACCAAAAGCTTGCTCTTGCATTCTTCTACGCTGATATTCTTGTAAGAAGTAGTTACGAATCTCCTCAGGGTCCTCACTGCTCCCTTTTGCGTTTGTTACTTTTGTATCATAAAAAAGATCAAGGGTAGCATTTGTTGAATCTAAAGAGAGCTCTCGGAAGAAGCTCTTGAGCCAGACACTCAGCTTTGAGACCACTTTTTTGCGACACAAGGTGATGTAGGTAGCTGAGTTTGAAAGTTCGACCTCCCATGCTGAAATCGTCCGCATGTCGCGCGCTTTGAGAAGTGCATTTCGCTGTTTTAAGGCTCTTCCATAGCGTGAAAGATGATGCACATAAAGCGGATCAATTTGTGCTAGCTGTAAGTCAAGAAAATGACGACGCGTGTTTGGTGAGCCTTTGACTAAATTTTGCACCTCGGGTGTGCACGTAACGCCAAGTAGTTGGCCAATGAGAAGAGAGATAGACTCACAGGGGCGACGGTTAAAGAGAATGCGCCGTTTAGTTCCATCGAAAGAGATATCCAATTCATAGGAGATGCGCTCCCCTTCTTTTTCAAAGCCAGTGGCAATGAAAAATCCCTCTTGTTCATGCTTGATCAGTTCGCGGTTAGTTGATGTGCGAAAGGAGCCTCCAGTCATACAAAAATAAATTGCTTCTAGAAGGCTCGTCTTGCCTTGTGCATTTCTTCCTATGATTTCGTTGATTTCCGGAGAAAATTCAACTGAAAGCTCTGAAAAAGTGCGAAAGTTTCGTACATACAGCCACTTGATCTGCACTAGTAATCCAAATTATACGGTGACTTCTTCATTGAGGCGCATGGGCATAAGCACAAAAAGTGGCGATGGAAGCTCCGCTTTTGCTGCATCATTTGCCTGTAATTTATTATCACCCTCAGAAATAATTCCTGGATTGTATGAATCAGAAATACCTAATGAGACCGTTTCCTGTTTGCTATGACGGAGAATATCTAAGAAAAATACAGGGTTGAAGGCGATGTCAAAACGTGGTCCTTGATAATCTACAGGCATACTCACTTTGCCTTCACCGATATCCATAGTATTAACACTTAAATACAATTGTCCATCAGAAAAGGTAAAACGAACTGAGTGTGTTGTGTCGGGAGTGAAAAGCGCAATCTGGCGCAATAGCGACATCATCTCTTCACGATGTAAAGAAACATAGGTGTGCGTATTTCTTGGAATCACCTTTTCTACATCTGGATACTCGCCGGTGAGAAGCTTCGTGATGACTATCATGTCTCCTGCTTCAATTGCTATCTTATCTTGCATGATGTAAAGAATCACATCTTCATCTTCACGAGTAAGATTTTTCATGATTTCATCGATCGCTTTTAAAGGAATAATACATTCAGACGTAAAATCTGGATCTACTTGCACCGCAATTGATGAACGGGCCAAACGCTTACCATCAGTTCCGACAAAAAATGCCCTAGCTTGGGCAATTTGCAGTGAGACACCTGTAAACACATAACGTGTATCTTCTTTTGAGACTGCAAAGGCTGTGCGATACAGCATCTCTTTAAGCTCGCCTTGCTTGAGACGCACAGTTTGTGCTCCAGCTAAGTCTGGCAGTGCAGGAAAGTCTACTTTTGACATTCCCGGCAATTTGAAAGTTGATGAATCAGCCGTGATGCTTGTGACATCGCGTTCATTTGTAACCACTTCGATATGCTGTGCAGTCAGCTCTTTCAAAAGGTTTGAAAAGCGCTTTGCAGGTATAGTGGTGGCACCAGGTTCAATTACCTTGGCACTACTTGAACAACGTACGCCTACAGTAAGATCTGTCGCTGTGATAACCACACGGTTATCAATTGCTTCGATTAAGAAATTTGATAAAATTGGCATAGGTGTTTTCGGCGCAACGATATTCTGTATCCTACTTGTCAGCTCACAAAGCTCTTGCCTCGATATAATAAACTTCATATCCTCTCCTTTCCTTTCTCTTGTCCCTGAGTTTTGATTTGGAATTTCTGTAACTTCTTCCTTTTTAGGAACTATGGAAAACTGATAACATTCTTACCATTTGACGCGTAAAAGGCAAGCACCATGACGAATGAAAGTAAACAAGCTCATATTCAAGAACTTGTTACAAATAAAAAAGCATTTTTCCAATATGAGATCGTCGAAACTTTCGAAACTGGCATTGTATTATTGGGCACAGAGATCAAATCACTCAGAGACCATGGGGGCAGCTTGCCTGAAGCTTACGTAACAGTAGAGTCTGGCGAGCTTTGGCTGATTGCTGCCAACATTGCTCCCTATAATTTTGGCTCGTTTTACAACCATGAAGAAAAGCGTAAGCGCAAGTTATTAGCCCACAAACGAGAAATTGCTAAAATTGACTCTGCAATCGATGAAAAAGGGCTTACCTGTGTTCCTCTTTCAATGTATTTGAAAAATGGAAAGGTGAAAGTAAAAATTGCTATTGTCAAAGGTAAAAAACTGCATGACAAGAGAGCCAGCATTCAAGAACGTGACAACAAACGAGAAGTGCAGCGCGCCATGAAAAACGCGTGAATTGTACCACCTATCCCATAGCGAGTTTAGTGTACGCATTTGCAAATGTATACAATTTTTGAAGCTCACTTTGTTTTGACAAGATAAAGTTGCTCGTTTTATCTGGATGGAGCAGTAAATATAGCTTGCGCATTTTTTTTCTTACGGCCTCTTTTCCTTGCACTGTAAATGCATTTTCTAACTGCTTTAATGCCGCTATAGAGTTACTCAAAGGGACTATTTTGTTTTCAGAAAGATAGAGTCTAATGAGTGCTTTGTAGTCAATATTCTCTTCAATTTTAGAGTTTTTCCAGTTACTAACTTTTTCAGGATCTGCCTCTCTTTCTTGCTGTGTACGAATTTCGGCTTGAATTTCTTCAATAACTTGAACTAACGAAGATCCGTAAAATGAAAAATTGAAATCTACGATCACCGGAACGTCTAGATCGCTCGTATCTAGCAAGTTTTCTGCCAGATGCATGGCAAGTCGTTCACGCCAATTTTGAAAAATGTCACTGTCAATATTCTCTACGAGATGCAGAATCTTAACTTTTCGAATAAGTGTTTGCAGATCAAGAGGGATTTCTGCAAATAGCCGTCCAAAGTCACGTCGTAGGCAATTTTGTAGTTTAAGTTCTGAATAGACATACTTTGGGGCTACTGTCGCGCAAATAAAAGTGCAAAGGCTGTTCATAACTATTTTCAAAAAAAGGAAATTCACTCGAAGCACTACTGCAAATTCAAAACTTCTTTCATCAATGAGAGAGATGTTCAGATAAAATAAATCAAGTGGTACTAAAAAGACAACAACAGCGCTTGAAAAAATGGCAGCCGCACAGGCCAGTACCCGCACAGCAACTTCAGTGACAAGAACATCTAAGATAGTGTCTGCAAAATTTGGACTTCCGATTTGCCCATAAACCCTTGTAATATCTGCTAAATTTTTATTAAATCCATATAAATATGGGTCAGAGAATAAAATATTCATATTAGTCACAGCGTTTCAATCATGTTAAAAATACTACGCATTACTAAGATCAAGGATAAAATTGGAAATATACTCCTGGAAAAGGCAATATGAAGCAAGTTAAAGAAAAAACGTTTCACAGGTTTTTGAAAAGCTTTTGCCGTAACTTTTCCTAAATGCATAGCAGTTAGAAAAGAGAAGCTTCTCATATCTATTAAGAAATGTTTTGCTTTTTCTCTGTTTCAATGAAAAAATGGTTAGATTCGTGATAAAATCCATTTTCTAAAATCCTTAAAAATTCATCTTGAATAGCTTGTAGAAGATTTTTGCTACTTTTTTAAAAAATAATTCGAAGTAATTTTTTTGGAACTTTTATAGGATTTAGAGGTTTCGTTAAAAAAAGAAATTTTACACTATTTTTTACGCCCTGTTTCGGTGTAAACCTTTCTTCGAATTCAAGGTCAGTGTATAGGCTTGACACAGCACTATAAAGCTTTTTTTTGCGCTTCATTTTCATAGCCTAATCAGCATCCTTTTTGTTAGGGCATAAAGCATCCAAGGCTTTGTATTCAATCGACAAAAATTGGGCGTGAATCTAAAATGCACTCGTCTTTTTTTTGAACGAAACAAAAACACTGGATTTCATTATGGAACGAAATGCTTTATTTTATCGTCTCTTGTTTTTCTTCATCTCTCTCGTAGCAACGACGACATATGAACTTTCGGGTGCGACAACAGATACAATAAATGCTCTTTTGCTAGGCATTTCAAAAGGGGCGCTCCTCTTTCTCTTTATTTTAGCTTTTGAATTTAGCATAAAGAGAGTCACACTTCGCTCATTCAACACAGCTTTGGTGGGTGTAGCAGTGGGTATGTTGATGGGCTATATCATCTGCTCTTCTATCGACACGGCTTTTTCCATCATGGGACTTAAGCTTGCAGGTGATTTTCATAGCTTTTTCATTTTATTTACTTATTTGACATCTCTTTACATGGGCATTAATGCAACATTTGCAGCATCTGAAGTATGGTGGTTAAGCATTCCTTTTGTACAATTAGCGCCTGCTGGTCAAGCTTTGAAAAAAGAAATTCTTCTTGATATTACTGCTATCGAAGATATACGTCTTATAGACCTCGCAAGGTTGGGCATACTGGATCATCAACTTGTTATTCCCTCTTTTGTTTTAAGAGAGATACAAAAGGGAATGGAAGCACTTGACGAGACGACGAAAACCCGCTACAGAAAATGTTTTGAAAATGTCAAACGTCTTGAAAACATTACAACTCTTGGACTACAGCATAAAGAGTTCCATACTTCTGAGCTTGATGATATGGCGACAAAACTAGTTCGCACTGCAAAGCTTGTACAAGCACACATCATCACATCTGAACTCAGCTCTCTCAAACAAGGCGAAGAAGAGGGTGTGACGATCATCAGTATTGAAGCAATTGCTAACGCAATTAAGCCTTCAGCGCAGCGTGGAGAGGTGCTTTCCATTAAAATTCAAAGACCTGGTAAAGAACCGAAGCAAGGCGTTGGCTATTTAGAGGATGGAACAATGGTGGTAGTCAATGGTGGTGGTGAATTTTTAGGTGAAACAATCAAAACACAAGTTCTCTCGCAAAAATATTCAAGCTCCGGAAAAATTATCTTTTGTAACGCCTTACAAGATGACAAAATTCCAATTCGATTCCCACAAGTTGGCGACGAAGGCCATAGTACTGGATCACCTTATACAGCAGCAAGCCATGATAAACGAGAAGAAA
>JAHFTM010000001.1:0-20220 GCA_023269335.1 Chlamydiia bacterium | reverse complement strand
GTTCCACCACTACGCAAAAGAATAGAGCCGCAACATGAAAGACAATCCTACGATCCTTGGAATAGGCACTGATATCATCGAAATCGATCGAATTGCCTTGGCTATCCAACGCCATGGCACTCGTTTTCTAGATCATATCTTCACCTTGAAAGAACAAGCGTATGCTTTCAGTAAAAAGCCAAGCGACACTACTTTTGCAGGTCGTTTTGCAGCAAAAGAAGCAGTTTCAAAAGCTTTAGGAACGGGCATATGCCAAGATGTAGGCTGGAAAGATATCGAAATTTTAAGTGGCCAGCTTGGCAAGCCTTTAGTTTTCTTATCTGAGCGGGTAAAGCAGCAGTATCACAATCCAAATATTGTGATCTCAATTAGCCACTCAAAGATACATGCTACAGCCTTTGCTCTCTGGCAAGCTTAGTTTTGAACTTACTTGCGTTCAGGATCTGTATATACTCGTTCCACCTGAATTTTGTGCTTTCAGTCGCTCATAAAAAGAAGCGGTTGCTTGGTAGATCTGCACAAGCTGCTCTTTTTCGCTGACAAGACTTTTACGCTGCTTTCTCATTGCATAAATAAGCTCTGGTATGTTGATAGTAATAACATCAAGGCCTACGTTTTTTTCAAGCTCTTCATAGATTTTTTGTCGTATCCAATGAATGGCAACAATCGTCCCTGTTCTGCCTATGCCACCTTTGCAGTTCACTTCAAAAGGAGCATCTTTTACACCCTCTTTTTGAAGCTCTTCTATACGATCAACAAGCTTTTGTAAAAGCTTCTCATCTGGAGCTGCTGTTCTATCGCGCCAGCCATCATAATGAATATGTGTCAGTACTCTTGCTTCTTCTTCGCCAGCAGCTGTTTTTCTCGTTGCCACTAGCTTTGTTTCTATTAACTGTGGATCTCTTATACCATCTTGCTCTTTTGCACCCTTTGCAATGATACTTGAAACATGGTGTTCTATTTTCCAACCATTTTGTAAAGGAATCTTGGTAAGTTTTTCATGCGTCCAAAAGTTGTTGCAGCGGCCTTTAGCTTCGCTTGCTTCCAGTGAGGAAATAAAAACTGACACGTTTTGTTGTAAAGCTACATCATAAAGAAGTCCGGCGCTGACAGCTGATTTTGGGCATTGCGATAAAAGATAACTTCTATTGTTGCCCATTCGCACATCATTGGCATTGAGCTTATCGTAAGCTTCAAATATACGTGCTGAGGCATTTAATTCGAAAGGTGGTCTCTTTTTTAGTTGTTTGGTTACAAGGCCTTCATCTTGATCTTTGCTTTCTTGCAGTTCAGGATCCAGTGCTTTTCGTTTTTTCAATTCTCTAAGTATCGCTTTGGCTTTTTTATAGTTATCGGCAAAAAGCTCTCCTTGTCGTGCTCGCATTTTACAAAGAGTGACGTCTTCAAGGGGGAAGCGATCAAACACTTTAGGTATTTGAGCACCTGATAGCATTGAGGGCATCTTTGCCTTTTTTTTCTTACTCTGTTTTAATTTTTCTTCAAATACTTGAGCTACTTTTACCGCAATTTCGGCGGTCTTCCCTTTCAGCTGTTTTACCTGATTAGAAAATTCCTTCTTGAGTTTACTACAGCTACTTTTGTGGATAAGATCAGAGGTCAACGCTTCAAAAAAAAGCGTGATCGCTTTTTCTATTTTTTCTTCAGCTATACCCAACAAGTTCTGAATCAGCTTCTCTGTTTTCAGCTGAGCATCGGGTTTTTTGTCGGGCCAGAGTAGCGCGCGCAGCTCAGGGCTCTGAAATCGCATTTCAAACTTCTTAGTATTCACAGAGCTCCTTAATTATTTTTTATTAGTTGAGCGAGTATACATTAACACACAATTTATTACTAAATACTAGAAATGATTAAAAAATTAGGACTATACCAAAAATAAAACAGCAAAAAGAATGCTATTTTCTTTAACTGATTTCTGCAGGAGAAGTCTTCTCAGAAATGGAAGGTCCAATGTACTCAGCAATGCAGTTATGAATGAAGTGATCAAATTCGTTTTCCACTTTTTCAAGCACTTCTGCAAGCTTTTCTAAATAAGGAAATAGAGGCAATGGAGCTGGTTTTTCAAATTGTGGCTCTGTAACTTTTTTAACCACGCTTGCACACCTTTTAGAAAGTAGCTCTCTTCCTTCTTCTCTGAGTACGAATTCGTAGTCTACATCTCTCTCGCATTTTTCAAAACCAAGCTTTTCATAAAAATTCAGTGCTGATGGATAGCTAGTAAGAATAAATGGTTTTCCAGGATAGTTGAGAGCTGCATATTCAACAGCATAGTTGAGTAAAGCCGTTCCAATTCCGCTTATTCTGCGAGCACTTGTTACAACTCCAGTATTATTGGGATTTGTAACGAGATAAGCCAATTCCATTTTCTCTAGTTTAGCAATTTTATGAATCACGCTAATACCCTGAATGTATTTATGTCTGTCAAAGGCTACATAAAATTCCCAGACATTGCCTATCTTTTTTTCAGACTTCCAGAACTCTGTTTCACTCCCTGTTGGCGTATAGGTACGAGAATGAGTCATAGGCTGTTTGTTCAGAATGCACTCAAGTACGAGCAATGCATCTAAAAAAATATGTCCTTTGTCACTACCACATTTTATAGCATGCTGCGATCTGATTTTTGCTTGTTGTAACCAGTCACTTGCAACAAATTCTAATGTTTGCAAATTTTGAGAAGTTGTAACTTGCGAAATAGATAGATAGTTCATATAAAATTCTTATTTTTTATTATTTAATAATAAAATATAACGATATAATACACTTTTTTCCCAAAAAAGTGTATGTATATTCATATGCTAAGCAGAAAAAGTCACCGGAAAATTAAATTTTACAATTGACATCTAACCCCTATATTGCCTATTTGTGAATCAAAAATTAGGTAAAGAAAGCATGAAAAATTTTCTCCACTGTTTTGCAATTTTTGGGATGCTGATTTTTTCTAGTGCACTTTCAGGGGCTACTGTGACTGGGGTAAACCCTCTGGTAGGCCCAAAAGCTGGCGGTACAACAGTGACAATCACAGGAACTGGTTTTTCAGGGGCAACTCAGGTCCTTTTTGGCTCTACTCCAGCTGCAAGCTTCACTGTTCATTCTGCCAACACAATCACTGCCATAACTCCAGCAGCAGTCCCTTCAAATGTTGATATTATTGTGTATGCTCCTAGCGGCATTTCTACAGCAAGTGCTGCAGATATTTTTACTTTTCAGGGCGTCTGGTTTGCCTATGTAGGAAGCTTCACACCTACAGCAGGCGGAGTAACTCCAATTAATCTTTCGACAAATGCGCTTCAACCAGCTATTGCGACAGGAACCAATAGCTCTCCGATCGGCACTGTCGTAACGCCTGACAATCGTTTAGCAATTACCGGTGACGATAATAATGACAAGCTTGTTTTTATTGACCTGGTAACATCTGCTGTAGTTACAACGATTCCACTTACAGGTGCTGGGGCTGGGGCTCTTGCAATCACACCTAACGGACAATATGTGTATGTCGTCAATGAATTTTCAGAAACCATAGATGTTGTGAATGTGCAAAATCCTTTGCTCACAATAGTCTCTATTGCACTGCCCACAGGCGCTTTTCCAGTTGCAATTGCTATTACACCGGACGGTACGCGCGCCTATGTGGCAAATGCTGGAAATGATACGGTCAGTGTGATTGATACAGCAAATAATACAGTTCTTACGGCTATTAGCAGTAGTACAACGCCGACGGATGTAGCGGTGACTCCAAATGGGCAGTATGTGCTTGTCACAAATCAGAATTCGAATACTGTTTCAGTGATAGAGCAAGTAAGCAATACCATCGTTGCAACTATCCCTGTTGGTGCCAACCCTGCAAAAATTGCTGTGACTCCGGGTGGGTTAATTGCCTACAGTGTAAATTTTGGAGATAATACGATGAGTCGCATCAATTTAGAAACATTCACTGTAGATGCTACAATCACTGGTGTGGACCAGGGAGGTGGCATTGCCATCACACCGGATGGACACATAGCGTACGTCAGTAATTCTGCAAGCGTAGGAACAGTCATCCCTGTGGATCTGACCACAAACCCGGAAACTCTTTTAACAGCAATTCCAGGATTAAGCTTTCCTGGAGGAATTTCGATTACTCCTGATCAATCCCCTGTTGCACGCTTTGTAGCGCATCTTAAAGAGACAGGTGCAGCCTCTTCTTTTGATGCTTCGCAATCAGTCTCCCCAGTTGGTACGGTTACAAGCTATTTGTGGGATTTTGGCGATGGCATAGTAGTGAGAACCACATCGCCAACGATCACTCACACCTACCACAGAGCTGGCCAGTTTATAGTAACGCTTACAGTTACAAATAGTGCAGGAACTTCTACTGCAAAAGTGTTTACAGGGCAGACCATGTCAAATAGTGGTAATTCTTACTTTGCAGTACGTGAACAACTTCTTAATGTGCAGCTCAGAGCACCCACTCACTTTAATGGTAAAGTGATCAAAAACAAAAAGAGGGGCAAGATTCAGTATAAGCTTCAGACAAAGTGGAAAAAGCCACAAGACACGACTGTCGCCTACTATGAGATATTCCAACATCATAGGCGTATTGCAAAGATCTCTGTACAAAAGCATCGTCGCTTTACAAAGCTACTTCAGCCCTTTAGCTTCTTCAAGACGCATGATCACAGCTATAAGCATTTCTTACATAAAAAATATAAAATTAGAGCAGTTGATAGCCATGGCAATCAAAGCTCTTTTAACCACCTCAAGGTGCGTAAAATAAGCACGAAATAAAATTTTCAAGACTTGACGTTCTGGAATATTCATGATAAAACTTCATTTTTTGATTTGGGCTACTAACCCTCTCTGAGGTATTCGTGTTTATTATTAAAGTCTGTCAAGCCTTAGAAGATGCACATGTTCCATATGCAGTTGTAGGTGGTTACGCAGTAGCGCTGCATGGGGCTGTACGCGGCACTGTTGACGTAGATATCGTCATTAATTGGACCTTGAAAAATCTCCAACGAGCAGAAAGTACTCTCAAAGCTCTTGGTCTCGTTTCAAGACTACCAATTGATGCAACATGTATCTATGATTCAAAAACAGATTTCATTGAAAAAAGAAATTTAATCGCTTGGAACTTTTACAACCCATCAAATCCTCTAGAGCAGGTGGATTTGATTATTACATACGATCTACAAAATCATAAGGCAGACCTTATCCAAACAGCACTTGGCAAGATACAGGTCCTTTCACGAAAAGATCTGATAGCCATGAAAAAAGCAAGTGGTCGCCCGCAAGATTTAGAAGATATCAGAGCTTTGAGTGAATTATGAAAATAAGACCTGTACAGTACTTTAGTAAAGAGTATCTAGATAGATGTAAAACAATGACACCTTTGCAAATACTTGAATTTGAAGAAGATTTTCAGAAGCTTATTGCACTTCAACAACTGAATGAAACTCCAATAAAAATTATTCGCACCGCAAAACAAGAAGAGGCATCACATGACCGCGATACAGAGACGACATGACCATCAGCAATGGATGATAGGAGTTGAAAAAGAAATTTCTACAGCCAATGATCCACTTTGTCAATCGATCAAAACTGTTTTCGAGGGTAAGGTGTCACACGTGGTTCTCAACACTATAATTGCTTATGTGTCAGAGACTGAAAAAATGGAAGCTGCCATATTGTTAAATCCCTTTCCATGCCTGCGGTACCGTAAGAGAGAATTGCCAGATTTCCTACCCTTTACACCTCAATTGTATCGAAGGTTAGCTAACAATTTACTGGAGCGCACACAGAAATTTTCTCATGTTCCTCAGAAAGTATTTGAGGACATTATAGATGAGCTTGCGCTTGAAATTCGCCGGCTAAAAAATTTGCGTGATTTTACTGCAGAAGATCTAGTGCCACTAGTGCTCATTTTCCTTGAGCATACTAATACCACTGACGATATTGAGAATGCGTTGAAAAAGATTGAGTCTATGATTTCACTGAGGAAAAATTTTTACCCTTCACTCAGCTCGCTAGACTTATTACGACTCTTCAATGCTTATTTTTCAAAACGAAAAATCGTAATTGTTTATGAAGACACCATCGAACACATTTTAAATGCTGACAAAACATTGATGCCTTTGAGTGCAATGTTAGCTGAGATTATTCGTCGTGATGATTTGCCTACATTTACTTTACAATTTTTGGTAACGGTTGCGCATGATTTTTCCCAAGCTTTGGGGCAATATCCTAAAGTTCAGAGTCTTTTGGATGCAGTTATGCAAGAGATAAACAATCGCGTTGATTTGTCTGGTTTGACAATGAACGACATAGCTTTGTTAGCAAAAAGTACATCACCGCAAAATCCCCGAGGCATACAAAATATCATCACTAAAATTGTAGCAGAGATAAACAATCGGGCAAATTCGATTGCTTACACACATAAGCAGTTTCAAGAACTAATGACAAGCTTAGAAGATTGGCCTGCTAACTCTCAAATAGATGCCATACGTGCGGCCATTTCAGAAGGAATAAGTAAAAAAGAGCCTAGACTGGAAGATCTTCATATCTCAATATAGAATACAGGCACTCTTTTTAAAAAAACATTTGATAATGATTAACTCTTAAAACAAAAAGAGAAATTACATGTCCACAATACAGAGACAACCGGATTATGAGCACTGGATGATGGGAGTTAAAGAAGAAATTGCTACTGCCAATGATCCACTTTGTAAATCGATCAAAACTGTTTTTGAGGGCAAAGTGTCACAAATCGTTCTCGATACTATAACAGCTTATGTATCAGAAACAGAAAAAATGGAAGCTGCTATATTGTTGAATCCCCTTGTATGCCTGGAGTATTGTCTTCCAGAATCGACATTAGTACCCCGGACACCTCAATTTTATGGAAGGTTAGCTAACAGTTTACTAGAGCAAAAACAAAAAAATTCTTATGATGATTGGATGGGAATTGTAAGACAGTTTGTGCTTTATTTTTCCCCGCCAATAAATTTTCATAATTTTACAGCAGAAGATCTGGTGCCATTAATAGTCATTTTCCTTGAGTATAATGGTTCTATTAACGATGTTCTGAATCCTTTGGATATGATTGAAGATAAGATTTCATCGAGGGAATTTTACCTTTCACTCAGCTCTTCCGACTTATTACGACTTTTCAAGGCTTATTTTTCAAAACAAAAAATCGTAGTTGTTTTTAGTAGTACAATTTTAAATGCAGCTAAAACATTGATGCCTTTGAGTGCAATGTTAGCTGAGATCATTCATCGTCATGAGTTGTCTACATTCACTTTACAATTTTTGGTAACGGTTGCGCATGATTTTTCCCAAGCTTTGGGGCCCTATCCTGAAGTTCAAAGCCTTTTGGATCCGGTCATGCAACAGATAAACAATCACGTTACGTTGTCTGGTTTGACAATGAACGACATAGCTTTGTTAGCGAAAAGCACATCGCTCCAAAAAGGCCAAGGCATACAAAATATCGTCGCTAAAATTGTAGCAGAGATAAACAATCGGGCAAATTCTAGTGCTTACACACATAAGCAGTTTCAAGAACTAATGACAAGCTTAGAAGATTGCCCTGCTAACCGTCAAATAGTTGCCATACGTCAGGCCATTTCACAAGCAATAAAAAAGCAAGAACTCACGTTGGAAAATCTTCGTATCTAGTCGCTTGCTCAAAATGAGAAGGGAATGTTGAGGCCAAGCTCTACTGCTACTTGATTTTGTGGACAATATCTTGCACAAATGCGTCTTTTTACCTGCGCATATACTTTGCCAAAAGTTGTGATTTGATAATCATAACGCACTCCAAGATCGCCAAAATGGTAATCAAGATGAGCGTATCCAGGGAATTTGTGCTTTGAAACCGAATGCAGCTTCTTATTGCCATAGCCCTTTTCAAGACCTGCAAAAAGGTCTAAGAAATGCTGTTCATTATAAATCCAATTTACATGCGCTTCTCCTTCTGCCCAGCAAGAACCTTGATTTGCCACACCCACTGCACCCATAGCCCAGGCACGATAATAGCTTTTTTCTGAAAAGCCAAATTCTTTTCCAGCAGCTAAATGAAAAAGCGTTTCAAACGAACCGTGGCGAATGAGACTCAAATCGCGAAGAAAACGGTTTTGTTGCACACTCAAACTCACACCTGAAGTGAGGCTCAAGAGATCGCCCGTAACATCATCTAACCAAAGATGGCGTAGAGCAACTTTTGTGCGATCATAACCAAACTCATTCCATGAAGTTTCTGCAAAAGAAAGATCCAGCTCCACATCCCACTCAGGATGAGGTGTGAAGCCAAGAGATGCTTGAAAAAGATTGCTATGAAGCGAGCGTGACTTATCACCTTGAGTCGTACTTACCTTGCTACTTTCTGCAAATTCATAGCTAGCTTTTGTTTCAAATTCATACACATTCCCAAGCCACGGCTCAAACTGCTCTGCAGGAAGTGCTGAGACAGCACAAAAAATTGCTAAAAAATAGCCGATCACTTTCATAAAGTTAACTCAATTTATCAAATTCAAGTGCTGTTAAATATTTTTCTGCTTCAAGAGCTGCCATACACCCCGTTCCTGCTGCTGTAATTGCCTGACGATAGACGTGGTCTTGTACATCGCCTGCTGCAAAAACCCCAGGAACAGAGGTCATCGTTGTTCCAGGCACTACTTTAATGTAGCCATTATCTAAAAGCTCAATTTGACCTTTTAAAAAGTCTGTATTTGGCACATGACCTACAGCAAAGAAAAGGCCACCAGCTTCTCGTTCTTCAACGGCATTTGTCTTCAAGTTTTTCACCGTCACACTCGTCACTATACGATCTCCGCTGACTTTCTCCACAGCGCTATCCCAAAGAATCGTGATCTTCGGATGCTTGAGGGCGCGCTCTGCCATAATTTTTGAAGCGCGCAGTTCATCTCTTCGATGAACAATATAGACCATTTTTCCATAATGGGTTAGAAAAATAGCCTCTTCTACTGCTGAGTCGCCACCTCCAACCACATACAAATCTTTATTGCGAAAAATTGGAATTGCGCCATCACATACAGCACAGGCAGATACCCCTTTTTGCCAAAATTCACCATCTTGAGCCCCAGGAATAGGAAGACGCTTTGCTGTAGCACCTGTACAAATAATTATTGTATGAGCTGCAACTTTTGTTTTAGAGCCTTCAATAATAAATGGTCGAATACTCAGATCCACCCTCTGTACGTCTTCTGTCACACAGACCGTGCCAAAGCGTTCAGCCTGCTTTTTAAAAAGCGTCATCATTTCTGGGCCTGTAACCGACGCTGGAAAGCCTGGGTAGTTTTCTACATCCGTCGTTGTCATCAGCTGACCACCAGGTCCCGTAAGAAAACCTTCAAAACAAATGGGCTCAAGTCGTGCCCTTGCTGCATAAATTGCTGCGGTATATCCCGCAGGACCTGACCCTATAATGGCAACTTTTTTTGCCTCCATCGAAAACGAACCTCCAAAATAAAAGAGCTAGAATTTCACAGATCCTTTCATTTTTCGCAAATATTTTTCACGTTAAAATTCTGGTACGATTTATAATCGGTCGTTTATACAGAAAAATAATGGAGTAAATCGTAAGTAGATGAAAGAGCGAGCCATGCGCCTTTTTAACCTTTATACAGGCGAAGCAAAACAGGCTCTGTTTTTTGCACTGCTTGCTTTTGTGCTTTTTTTTGCAGCCTCTCTTGGTTGGAAGTTATCAGATGCTCTATTTATTATTCATTTGAGCGCAAGTAAACTGCCACTTGCCTATGGCACTATTTCCTGCGCCCTCATTGGCTGTGTCACACTTATTTTATATGCTTATCATCGCTACACGCCAACTCATGTCTTTTACAAGCTTTTACTTCTGGCAACAATTTTTTATGGTCTGATCACACTCAGCCTGATCACCGGCATTGCTAAATCAACACCCTGGACATGGTTCATCCTAAAAGTATGCAATCACATCGTCTACATTCAGATGCTGAGCTGCTTTTGGACATTCCTTGACCAGTACTACCATTTTCAAGATGCAAAGCGACTCTACACTCTTTTCAACTCTTCGATCTATCTGGGACTTACCTGTACAGGTATTGTCATACAAACAGGTCTACTCGACCTTGTACAAATTTTTGCGCTCATTTTCGCACTCCTTCTTCTAGTTCTCATCGTTGCACCGAAAATTACTAAAGGCTTTGATATCGTTCCAGATGACTCAGAAGTGGAGCTGACAGGCTCGCAAGAACAAAATTCATGGAAACTTTTTTTCAAAACGCTCATTACCTCACGTTTTACGCTCTATTTAATGGCTGGCTGCCTCATTTCTTATCTTTTAATGACCACAACGGAAATTGGCTACCTCACTTCGTTTCAGCATTATTTTGGAGCAGAGAAGGCCTCATCAGCATATGATGAAGCCTCTTTTCGCCTCACACGCTTTTATGGTATTTGCCTGACCACTGTCGGTGTTATCAATCTGATCACCGGTTGGTTTTTTTATAGCCGCCTCGTCCTACGCTTCGGCGTGAACACTCTTGCTATGATTACACCAATAGGGTTTCTGATTACCTTTTCTGGCTGGTCCTTTGATTCATCACTGCTGTTTCCCCTCATCGGATTTATAGTTGTCGAAAGCTTGTATCCCGTCATCGAAGACAACAACTTCAACTTGCTTTTGAACGCTGTACCTTTAAAATTAAAGCCTAGTATACGGGTGATGATCGAATCCTTCTTAGAACCTTCAGGTATGCTGATCAGTGCTATTTTACTTTCATGTGCTTTCATAGACTGGAAGTTTTTAGGGCTCCTGCTAGCCATCGTCTCTTTTGCTATTGCGGCTACCATTCGCTCGCAGTACTATAAAGCTATTTTTATGAATTTAAAAGATCATGCGCTTTCGCTTCACAAAACAGCTCGCGAATGGCTTTCACAGCTTTCAAAAAAAGATAAGAAAATCACTGAGGAAAAGCTTATTCAACTTTTCTCTCACCCAGACCCAACCTTTCAGAAGCTCGCTATCGATGTTATCTTTGCTTATGGACGGACAAACCTTTTAAAAAGAGTTTTAGCTATTAAAAACAAACTTTCTAAGGAAGCAAAAATTCATTTTCTTACTTGTGTAGAAACGACTCCTTTTGCTTCTGAAACTTTTGTCATCGACACGATTAATCGCTGGCAAGAAGAAAGTCGTGATCGCGAGCTTCAAGCTGCGATCGACTTTTTTCTAGCAAAAAGTGGTCTTTTACATCCTGAAAAGGCGCAGTATAATCTCACATCCGATATCCCACTACAGAAGGGCGCTGCAATTCTTGCTTTGCAACACTCCTTCGCCCATCAAACGCTTCAAAGTGTGACCTACAACAGAACTACTGCCTTAGAAGAGCTACAGCACCTTTTAGAATCACTCGATTTAAATGAACTGTCGTTAGGCATTACATTGCTTGGCTGCGAAGGCTCACAGCAAAGTATTGAAATTCTCATCGACTACTTGAAGCATTCAAGCTTAAAAATTGCCAAAAGTGCAGCTTTTGCTCTCGCTGAATGCATCGATAGTGATGATGTGCGTCATGCACAGACTATTTTGGAAGAGATCCGTGAGCGGAATGACTCTGAATTCCGCGTAGCCTGCTTT
The DNA here is from genome assembly GCA_023269335.1 of Chlamydiia bacterium. Taxonomy (GTDB): domain Bacteria; phylum Chlamydiota; class Chlamydiia; order Chlamydiales; family FEN-1388; genus JAHFTM01. Next base: position 8,588 of record JAHFTM010000001.1, on the reverse strand, counting down.
AAAGCGCTTTCAAAAATAGGCCATACTGCCTTAGTGCGTTCGATGATTGATCTGTCGCCAATCCTCAGACCAAATGAAGCGAGGCTTTTAGAAAAAATCATCTCAGATTTAGGATTGAAAACAGTACCCACACTTGTGAGCACTGTAGTTGATACCGAAGCAAATGTTCGCGCACGAATTGTGGCTGGTAAAATCTTAGCGCAACTTTCGCTTCCCCAGCTTAACGCACACTTGATCGATGTTATCCGTAAAGAAATTGAGAGAGCATATTTTTATTTTTATTATGGACATACTTTACCAACAGAGCATGAGGGACATGATTTGAGTCTTCTTAAAGAGGGGCTCCTTTCAAACTTCCAGTCTGTGATCGACTTTATCATTCAGCTGCTAGGGGCATCCAAGTGGATTGAAGACTCAGAACTTATCGCCTCATCGCTTAGAAGCAAAAGTCCTAAAATCACAAGCCAGGCTATTGAAACGTTAGAAATGTGCTGCGAAAGATCTGTATTTCGGCTACTCTATCCACTCATTGGCGATCTTCCTTTCAAAGAAAAATTGCGGTTTTGTGTTCGTTTTGCTCAAACAGATCTCACTGTAAGTGAAGTGCTAGAGAAGATGGAGAGCACACAAAACACACTAGACCTGATTTTAGCTACAACCTGGAAGTATCGCTTAGATCTGCCAAACTGGAGAGCTATGCTTCGAAAACAGATGGCAAGCCGCCAAAAGCTTTTTCACCATTTTGCCTATGAGTTGCTGGAAACATGAACACACTGATTGAAAAAGCTTTTTTTCTTAAGAAAACACAATTATTTTCTGAACTTGACCTTGATCTTGTTCTTGCCATCGCTGATAAAGCCGAAGAGCGCAAGCTTGAAGATAAAGAGCCAATTTTCTCTTGTAATCAAGACGCACATTGCCTTTATGTCATTGTCAGCGGAAAAGTCGTTGTTTTCGATGATGAAAGCAATGAGCTTGCTACATTAGCTGCATCCGATTATTTTGGTGATGAGTCACTTTTTAACCGCCAAGTGCGCGGCTACAGTGTACAATCAAATGGTGAATCTGTGCTGATTTTAATTTCCAGAACCCATCTCATTGAAATCATGCTTGAGTGTCCACAAGTGGGTCTTGCACTGATTCGAGCCTATGCAGCACCCACTTCTTTTCGTAAAAGAGTAGCGGAAGATAAAAATCTATGAAAATTCGCACACGTCTGTTACTTCTCATTCTGCCCACAGTTTTTGCTGTTATCTTGAGCATTTCGTTTCTCACCTATTATACCTGGTACCATGAGACAATTTCTTACTTTAGCGCAAGTTTAGAAGCTATTGCTCTAAGCTGCGCAGAAATCATTGATGCAGAAGGTCATGACTGGATAGCAAAGCACAAAAAAGACCCTGATATCTTACAGACAAAGCTTTATCAAAAATATGTGCGCGCTTTAAAAAATGTACGTCAAAAGCTACCGGTAACAAGTATCTACACAGTGAAAATTGAGCCTGTACATACTGGTGACCCAGTATTGCAAAATGAATCGGTCAATAAAAAAAACCGGGTCTTTGACGGCAAAGATCCAAGTCTTGCTTTTCGACAGGTCTACATTTTAGATACAGGAAGTCTTACTGACGAGCCCTTTCATCCTCCTGGAGATGAGGATTTCAGTGAATCTGGTGAAGTAGCAGTATACAGCTCAAAGCAGCCCTTTGTAACGCCCATCTATCAAGCCAAATATTCCGGTATGCGCTTTATGACAGCTTTTGCACCCATCATAAATGCCCAAGGTGATGTTGTAGGTCTTGTAGCTGCTGATCTCTCTCTTGAAGTGCTTGATAGAAAGGCGCGTGAAACACAAGGCCTCATTGTTCTTGGCGCGCTCTTGACGGTCATTTTAATCATGATCGGCGTGGCCTTTATTGCTAATAATATCAGTCAGCCTGTAGAACAGTTGAAAAATGCAGCGCTCAGACTTGCAGCAGGAAATTACGGAAAGAAAATTGAGGTACATGGACCTCAAGAAATTACAGAGCTTGCAAATACATTAAACACGATGAGCGAATGTCTTCGCGAACATCTTGCGCGCTTAGAAGAAAATTCACTGTTACGAGAAAAAATGATCGGTGAAGTTGAGTGTGTCCGTATTTTGCAAACGAAGCTCCTTCAAGGGATTGCTGAAAGCTTTTTTCATTCAGAGATTCGCCTGAAAGCTGTTGGAATCACGGTAAGAGCTGCTCAAAAAGCAATGTGTCTGGAAATTGTAACTAACAGAGAAAGCGAAGTCAAACTTCTCTTAAAAGAGGCCAACTTTATTGGCTTTGATGGCATCTATGAGCTGATTACTCAATCAGAGATGACCTCATTTATTGAGCTGCAAATCACAAAGAAAGATACGTTCTGGAAGTTAGAAGAAAATTCCACCAACATGCCAAAGCCGCTCATTTGGTCAGCAAAAAATAGTGAGCTGATAGCCGCTCAAAATGGACGACTTCTTGAAATAGGTGACTTTGTGATTCTTGTGAGCACAAGCCTTGATGAGCTCATCCGGCAAGAAGCCACAGTCCAGCACTCTTTTTGGCGTGTATTTCGCCACTTTGCCGAAGAGGGCATTGACGCCTGCGCGACTCTACTCACCAATGATTTAGCTTATCTTGCTCAAAAATATGAGCTCAGATCGCCACTTCAAGCTGTGTTGCTGCAAATACAACCTCCTGAAAATTATGTATAAATTTGCCTTTTTTTTGGCCTGCATTGTTTTTATAAGCTGCAACGACTCCCAAAAAGTGAAACTTGACTCAAAAATACTCTGTGCAGACATTGGTGCCACACGTATAAAAGCACAGGTACTTCATCCCAACATGACACTCAGTGAGCTACAAAGAACAAATATTTTTCATTTTCCATCCAATAGCTGGCTGAATGAAAGACTGCCTTTTCTTTTTAGTCCTCAGGCAAATAGCTGTGTAATGCAACAGTTTAAAGGAACTTATGATGTCATTTCTTTTGGAATTACAGGGCCCGTGGTGGATGAACAGTACTATGTTAACCCCGAGCGCAAAATTCCACGTGATTTGAAACAAAAATGTACTGAGCTTGCCGGATGCCCTGTTTTTGTAGAAAATGATGCTATTATCTGGGCAAGAGGTGCACTTACGTGGCAAAATTTAATGAACAAAAAGGTGCAGTATCCTTGTCTTGCCATTACTCTTGGTACCGGAGTTGGGGTAGTACTTTTGCGAGCAGCTGATGATATGGTGGGCATAGAGATCTACTTTTTAGACACTATTTTTTCTCGACTTAAAGAGATTGCCGGTGATCAACCTGACTATAAAGAGCTGAATATGCCATGGCCCCATAACGCACTTGGAGAAGCTTTTTTTGTTTGGGCGAAAAATAAACATCCTGAATGGGATGAGGTACAAATTCAGCTGATCTATAATGAGCGCATGGTGGCTTTCATTGAGGATATGCGGAAGTTTTTGCAACAAAAACTTCAAGTCGAGATTAGCTCTGTGATGATAGGTGGAGGAAATAGTCGTTTTACCTCCTCTCGCTACCTTAAGAGTAAACTTGCAAAGCAAATCATTTTACTGAATGCGCAGCACCTTGGCAAACATAAAGTCTCCTCTGACATCATCTCACTATTAGGTTGTATCCACCCGCCAGAGTACAAAAAATCGTCCCTACTTCCATCGTGGGACGACATTTCAAGAAATTCTGAGTTAAGCAACACCGCTTTTTAAGCTTGATGATTTTTTAAACTTACTTGGTTTGTCTTTGATGCAGCAAGGAGAAATCCCCCGAGAAATGCACTACAAGGTCCAACTACTGTGCAAACGATAGCAGTACAACTGAAAACAAAACTCGATATTTTCTGTTCGTGAAAAGCATTTCCTGCTAAAAAGCCCGCTATTGTAGAGAAACAATAGCCTAAGTTTGATAGGCGTGTTCCAAGGATGTGGCAGGCTACTTTACCGATGCTTACTTCTATCTCTGCCTGTATCTATCAACTTAGATATCGTAGAACCTGAACTATTTAATAGATATGCGGAAGCTAACCCAACTCCGGCTCCTCCACCAAAATACAAAATAGGCGCTAACATTATTACCTCCATTAAAGTTTATTGAAAAATATTTCAGTAGAAACTAACTTTTCTTGACATTTCCTAATTTGTTACTAAGGCATTTCTTTGGTTTTATTGACTGCAGTTACAAGATAATCAAGCGATATTTTTCCAGGACCAAAACAAAATACTAAAAGAGCTGCATAAGCAAAAAGAAAAGGCCCCTCATGAAAAAATGGATCTGGATCAAATTTTGTAAATAGGGTCACCAGTGAATCCGTATGTGCAGTGGCATAAGCAACCAGCATAACAAAAAATAATGGAATCGAAACAATTCGCGAAAATAGACCAACAAGTAGGAGAGCGCCGCAGGCAAATTCAGCACTAGCAGCAAATAGAGCATTCAAATAAGGCATCGGTATCCCTAGCGTTTGAAAAAAGCCTGCCACATCAGAAAGATGCTGGAATTTTCCATAGCCCGCAAGAACAAATTGATAACCCCAATATAGCCGAATCACTAGAAGAAGTGGTGACTGCAAAAATTGTCCCACACACTTAGCACCATCACACAATTTTTTTAGCATATTTGACTCCGGTTTTTGCTTTTCTTTATCAGACTTACTTGGTATGAGCAACATTTTTCTTAAAACAAAAGATACCTTATGGATAGACATTCACTCAAGCGTCAGTTGAAAGATAACATGGTAGCTATTATCAGTTTGGTCATTGCTATTGTCGCGCTTCTGTACACGGGCTGGCGCGAGGAGACGACCGAGAAAAATCGAACCTTACGCACTGCAGGTTTTGAGGTGTTAAAAAACTTGGGTGAGCTGCAAATTGTCGTCAATTACGCCTACTACCAGCATGATGATGCAAAAGGTAATCCCTATCTTGGCTGGGGGCATATTGCACTTATAAGTGATCTTGCTGTACTCTTGCCTTCGCCTATTCCACAAACGATTGCAAAACTTGTAAAAGATTGGGGTGAATTGGCGCAAAAAATCAACAATAACGAAGAGGCAGTAGATCTCATAAGTAGTGAAATTGACGCCTCGCGTCATGAGGTTTTACAAGCCATTCGTTACCTGCGATAGCAAGTGACCAAATCTGCTCCAACTTGTTTATAAAGTTCCTTCATCGTTCGATAATGTTCTGATGCAGTCCCACGCTTTTTAGGATCTGGATCACACAGTTGCAAAAGTAGTAACTCAAAAGCAACAGCAGTTGTGAGCTGCTTTTCATTGTTTATTCTTGTTTGGATACAATCGAGATGCTGCTTGATCGCTTGTACATACTTTTCATACCTACTTTGGGCTGGCTCAAGAAGGGCTGTCATATATTTTGAGTTTTTCCATGGCGGCCCTACCTCGTAAAATAGCTGATACAGAATTGTTCCAGCAGCAAAGAGGTCACTTTTAAAAAAATCTTTTCCCTGCATGTTTTCGTAAAAAATTCCTTCTGGTGGTGTATTTGGAAGATGACCTTGAACTCGCATTCCCTTCTTGAACGACTTATTAATAAATTGAGCTCTTCCAAAATCGCAAAGTACAGCAAAAATCGACTCTGAAGAACCCTCCGTTTCATGAGTAAGTAAGCAGTTCTTTAATGAAATATCGCGATGAGCAATGCCTTTTTTATGCAGCTCTTTAAGTCCAGTAAGTACACCTAGAGCTATTTGTACCTTCTCTGAAAATGTAAATTTTCTGTGACTGACAACAGCTGCGTGCAGTGAGTTTTGATTATAAAACTTTGTGTAAAGTGCATACTTTGTGCAGGCAACCACTTCCATTAACCCAGGACAGCCTCCAAGATACTTTGAGAGATGCAGTTCTGTTTTTGTTATCTTTTCTTGATAAGCCCTCGCTACAATTTCAGGTTTTTTTCGATGATATAGCAGCGCTTTTTTGACAACTTTATGACAGCCTTGACCGATATGATTTTCTTTGCACTCAGGAAGTAAAATAAACGTTTTTCTTGTCTGAGGGTCATATTCAAGTGCGCAGCAAAGCCCACTTTTTTCTTTTTCTATGAAATACTCTTTTCGCTTTATATACTCACAAAGTTTTTTCTCAATAAAAAGAGCACTTTGAAAAAAGTTATCTTCGGATACTCCGGCAGGCATTCCTCCTTGTTTTCTCAATGCATCTTGAGCCTGCCTTGCATAAAAATGCGCGCTGCTATTGAGCTCTTTTGCATGGCCTGCAAAAGGATAAAATAAAGCACTGACCAAGAGTAGCTTGAACAAAAATTTCACACTGCACCTAATCATAAACACTTACCTAAAAAATTCTTGTCTTTGATTCTTTAGTTATGGTATACTTGGCCTGTTTGAAGTAACAGCTAAAAACACAATTGTAATTGTATGCTAGTCCAAAACATAGAGAAAAATATGAGTAAGCCTGTGGAAAAAATACTTTTCTCAGTCTTTCAATCATCCTCCCTTATCCTCCCTCCTCCCCCCGCGAGGGGTTAATTTTTACCACTCGTACCTACCTCTCAAATCATTTTTAGTTTAAGGATTAAGGAATTTTTTATATGAAAGTAGAATTTTGGTTAGCATTTATCCTCTATTTTTGCGTTTTATTTGCTGTGGGCTTTGCCGTACGCAAAAAAAAACCTTCGGCTTCAGATATGCTCATGGGCAGCCGTGGGCTTAATTTTTGGGTCACTGCGCTTTCTGCACAAGCAAGTGATATGTCAAGCTGGCTATTCATGGCTTTTCCAATGGCTGTGATGGTCGGCGGAATACCACAAATCTGGCTTGCCGTAGGCCTTCTTTTTGGTATGTTTGCCACCTGGCACTTCATTGCACCGAAGCTGCGCGTTGAAACTGAACGCTATAATGCCTACACGCTCTCTACTTATTTCTCTAAGCGCTTCCACGACCCAAAAGGTGTCATCCGAGTGCTTTCATCAGTGATGATGCTCCTTTTTCTGACCTACTATCTGGCAGCAGGATTGATCTCCATCGGTCTTTTGTGCGAGTCTCTTTTTGAGTTGAATTACTACGTTGGTATCCTCATTGCAGCAACAGTCATCTTAGGCTACACCTTTATCGGTGGCTTTGTCTCTGTCGCCTGGGTTGATCTTTTTCAAGCGATCTTCCTTCTTTTAGCAATCATCATTGTACCCTGCATGGCCTTTTTTCAAATTGATGGCTGGGCAGCTATATTTGCCGCTGCAGAAAATTCAAAAATACCAATGACCTTCTTCCCAGAAAACTATAAGGATATCCTCTATCCACTTTTCGGCTGGGGCCTTGGCTATTTTGGCATGCCGCACATTATCACCAAATTCATGGCTATCAAAGACCCAAAAGAGCTCACCAAGTCCAAGTACTTAGGAATCACATGGGAAGCTTGCGCCTTAATTGCAGCAACTTTTGTCGGTATCATCGGCATTGCTTATTTTAAAAATGGCATTGCTAACCCAGAATTTGTCTTTGTCAACATGGTAAGCAATCTCTTCCATCCATTTACCTCAGGGCTTGTACTTTGTGGAGTGATGGCTGCCACAATTTCTACCATGGACTCTCAAATTTTAGTTGCTGCCTCAAGTGTAACCGAAGATATCTACAAGCAGCTCATTAACAAAAATGCCACTTCTAAAAAAGAGGTCGTGGCCTTTCGTTTTGCCGTTGTGATTTTTACTCTGCTTGCGCTGTGGATTGCCTCTTATCGTAACCAGACAATTATGGAAACAGTCTACTATGCTTGGGCAGGCCTTGGCTGTACTTTTGCTCCACTTATCATCTCAGCTCTTTATTCAAAATACGTGACAAGGCAAGGTGCCTTGGCAGGAGTAATTGCTGGCGGTCTTTTAGCAGCTATTTGGCCAATGTTGAACAGATATTTGGCTGAGGCTGGAATCTTGGAAGCTACACCAACCATGATCATCGGCTTTCCATTTGGGCTTGCTATGATCTTCTCGGTCTCGTACCTCACAAAAAAGAGGAATTTTGCCTAAGTCTTCTCCGAATCGCATGATGCTTAGAGCTTTGCAAAAAACCGTAAAAAATCACATAAAACAATAGGAATCAGATGTTTATGTGATTTTTTTTTATTTCATATTAACGCTTAGCAAAAATCGAAATGCTGTGGTAGGATCTGACAAAAATTCACAAAACGAGAGAAGGGATAGTACGATGAGCGATCTTTTTGAATATGAAGTTGGGGGCAAAAAATTTATTCTTGATGCAAGCAAAGCAAAGGCTGCATTTGAGGCCAAGCGAGTAATCAATGGTCGTAATACTCCTGAATTCAACGTGATGCCTTTAAAATATCCGTGGGCCTATGACATTTATCGCGACATGGAGGCCAACCACTGGCTACCGCAAGAAGTGCCCATGTATGATGACATTCAGCAATGGAACGATGACAAGCTATTAAATGATCGTGAGCGCAATATCCTACGCATCGGTATTGGTTATTTTTGTTCTGCTGAAGGCATTGTCGGCGACTGCGCACAGACAATCATCCGTGAAAACCTCAGTGCGCCTGAATTAAAAATGGCTGTTGGCAGACACGT
>JAHFTM010000280.1 GCA_023269335.1 Chlamydiia bacterium | reverse complement strand
CTGTTACTGCAGCTCTTCTCCAAGAGATGGGTTTTACAGTCATTGGCATGTTCATGAAAAATTGGGAAGAAAAAGATGAAATGGGCATCTGCACAACAGCAGGTGACTCAGCTGATGTAGCACGCGTGTGCGACAGGCTGAAAATAGCTCACTACACAGTCAATTTTGCCGAACAGTATCGTACACTTGTCTTCGACGAGTTTTTACAAGGATTAAAAAATGGCAAAACACCTAATCCCGATATTCTCTGTAATAAAGAAATCAAATTTCAACTCCTCATTGAAGCAGCCCTACAGCTGGGAGCAGAAGCACTAGCAACAGGCCATTACGCTCAAAACATTCTTCAAGAAGATGGTCTACATAAGCTTGCCAAAGGTGTTGACCCAATAAAAGACCAAACTTATTTCCTGTATACCGCCAATCAAGCTATCTTAAAAAAAGTGCTCTTTCCAGTAGGCGGTATGCCCAAGTCAGAGGTGCGCGCTCTTGCCCGAAAATTCAACCTTTCCACAGCAGAAAAAAAAGACTCTACTGGTATCTGCTTCATTGGCGAGAGAAACTTTCGCACATTCTTAAAAGATTTCATCCCCTATCAAGCTGGCAATTTTGAACGGCTAGATAAAACAGTAGTTGGCAAGCATGAAGGCGTGGCTTTTTATACCCTTGGCCAAAGGCGTGGACTTGGACTTGGCGGTGAGGGTGACGCGTGGTTTGTGGTAGATAAAGACATAGAGCGTAATGTGGTTATCGTTGAGCGGGGCGAGCGCCACCCGGCCCTTTTTGCAGATGCACTTGTTTGTCGTGATGCTTCGTGGGTAGCTGATAAAAGTCCAAGCCTCCCGCTTACCTGTCGAGCAAAAATTCGCTATCGCCAGCCCGACCAGGAGTGTGTCATTGAACGACAAGAAGAGAACAAGCTCTATGTTCGCTTCAAGGTTCCACAAAGAGCAATTACCCCTGAGCAGTCCATAGTTTTTTACCTTGATGATAGCTGTCTTGGCGGAGCTATTATTAACTCGCGCGGCCAAAACTACTACGAACAAAAGCGCCCACTACCCGATACTGTTTCGCCCTAAAATTTACTACAAAGAAGCAGCTACTATGAAGAAAATACCACTGCCTAACTATTTGTAAAATTGAATTGAATTTACATAAATTATAAATTAATATATAATATTATCAAGTTTTTTTAAAAAAACTAATATTAAACAGGATGACTTATGACTTCAGAAATTTCAAAATTTTCCAGATCAGCTGTGCAGCAATTTCCTTTGCGTGGCAACGCCGCAATACTTGAACGTGCAAGAAAGTCAAATCTTCTATCTACTCCTAAAGCTAGTCGAGCAGCTACTGATGATAAAATCCAAGCCTCCATTTCTCACGCAGTAACTGAACTGACTAGTGATAGTGATGAAACAAAAATAAATAAAATAGTAACACCTCTTCAAAATAGTTCTAAGAATATTTTGCCTTCAATCTCTTCATACTCTACATCTCTTCTTAAAATTGAACCTAATGATCATGCACATAGGCTGCAGATTGCTGTTTTTACTGCACTTCCTTATGAGCTTTCGACAATAGTCAGCGCCTATTATCCAAATCCAATTAATACACTTCTCGAAAATGCAATTAAAAATGTAAAAAGTAATGATGAGCTTTTACTAGCCGTTGATCTTTTGTTACTCCGCTATCCAGATAACCCGCCTACTGTGCTTGATTTGAGTGGTCATCTATATCTTAATGACGACACCTTGAAGGCACTGTTTAAGAAACTTTCTCTACTTGAAGAAGTCAATCTGAAAGATTGTCAAAATATTACTACTATTAATCTTCCTTTTTTGTTGCAAAAACTAAAATCAATCAATCTTACTAATACACAGCTAGTAGCTACGGCTGACACTCCTCCTGTAGGCATTTCTCCGATCATAGAAAGCCTGATGACAAACAAAAAGGTTCAAATAATCTTCTCGACAAAACTTGGCATAGGCGACAACGATCTACAAAAGAACTTAGAGAGGGGCATGCTAACAGCTATACTAAAAAAACCTAAACGGCTCACCCTAAAAGATCCATGTGTACGTGCCTGTATAGACACAGGAAGCTGGACACCTGGAGATCTTATTTGCCTCAGTTACTCCATCAACTTCTCTCTTTTTCGCAATGAGGCCGTTAAAGGCTTAGATATTTTACAAGAAATCTTTACTTCCAAGAAGTTTGAAATCAATCAACCAGTCCAATCGCTAGATCCACACACACTTATTCCAAGAAAACAACTACTTACTCCTTTGGCAATAGCTTGTTTAGACGGCATTCATGAGCGTATTGTGCAAGCACTGCTTGTTCGAGATGATATTGATGTTAATGTCTGCGATGTAGATGGAAATACAGCTCTTGACCATCTGAATGAAGGTCAGCAAAAGATTATTAAATTCTATATTGCAAATCCGGAAAAGAGAAGCCCAGAACTAGTTGCTGCACACAATAATAATTTTGAAGCTGTCAAGAAGCTGCTCATCGCTCAAGGTGCTAAAACTGCTGCAGAACTTCAAGCAAAGTAATTTAGGAAGCGATTCAGTCAAATAATCAAAGCGTCTCTTGCACGATTTTGGTTATCTGATTTGAAAAATCAAGTGCTTTTACAGCATTGCGAA
>JAHFTM010000065.1:7315-8781 GCA_023269335.1 Chlamydiia bacterium | reverse complement strand
CCGGTAGCGCCAGCGGCTCCAGTTATTCCTGCCGCTCCCGTACTGCCTGTTATCCCAGTAGTTCCCGTGACTCCAGTTGTACCAGTGCCTTGGTTACCAGTAGCTCCGGTAGCGCCAGCGGCTCCCGTTATTCCTGCGGCTCCCGTACTGCCTGTTATCCCAGTAGTTCCCGTGACTCCAGTTGTACCAGTGCCTTGGTTACCAGTAGCTCCGGTAGCGCCAGCGGCTCCCGTTATTCCTGCGGCTCCTGTAGTGCCCGTTGCTCCAGTAGCCCCAGTGACTCCAGTTGTACCGGTACCTTGGTTGCCAGTAGCTCCAGTTGCTCCAGTTAAGCCTGTGGCACCTGTATGACCTTTATGACCATGAGGACCCCTATGACCTTTTGGCCCTTTACGGCCACGAGGACCTCTATTACCGTGATGTCCGTGAGGACCACGTTGCCCACGCCGACCACGTCGACCACGTCGACCCCTGTGTCTAGATTCGTAATCTTTTGCAGCAACATGTGCAAAGGGAGGGGGATTTTGCCAGTTGTCTTGCACGGAAGAAAGCTTAGATAGAGAAGGGTTATTAGGTGCATGTAGCGAAGCCATTACATCTGTCAGCTCTTTGGTTGAGCCAGTTGTAGCGATTCTCTTAATTCCTTTGGTTGGAAGAGGTGCAGCAATTCCCTTTAATAATGAATGCAAACTTTTTTGAACCGTCTTCTGGGTAGACCAGGGCAAAGAAGTAAGAGAAGAGGGCAACGTAACCTTTGGTAAAGAAATACTATTTGGAACTTCTAAGCTAGTTGTATCCTTGTGACTTTTGCTATTTTTATCTCTTCGGCGATGATCAATATGACGCGCCCCTAAGGAGACAAGTTTGGGGTTAAGCAGAGGAATGCGTGTGTGATTTTTTTCATCTACTAGTACATCATCTGAAATACTAATAGGAATACTCCCTGAAGTGCTGGTTGCTCCTGTGTTTTTGGTTACAGCTATATTCTCTTTACTTGACCTAGTCAGTCCTTCAGCATTGCTGTTGAGTTCAGAAGAAACCATTTCATGGGCATGCTTCATCCGACGAGCCTTAAAGAGTACCTTTCGCTCGTGCTTTTGACGGTAGCCTTTATGCTGATTTCCTCTTCCTAAAGAGGGAGCTTTGGAAATAGAGGTAAAGATAAATTTGTCATCTTCTACACTACATCTATTCAAACTAAAAAATTGTTTTTTTTCCTGGAATGTCTTCAAAATTAAGGGTGTAATCAACTCTTCTGCATGAAGAGATGGAGGAAATTTATGCCAATTTTCTTGTGTAAAGTAATTATTTGAATAGGCGTTGAGAGAGTTTGTAACAACACACGCAAATTGTGAGGCAGTGAAGAAAAGTATTGTGAAGATAGCCCTGCGCATACTTTTGCGGTTTTTGAGTTTTTCGAAAAATTATAGAGATATTTCTTATGTCAAATAGATTTATAACTTGTG
>JAHFTM010000065.1:4550-7305 GCA_023269335.1 Chlamydiia bacterium | reverse complement strand
TGAAAATTTTTTTTAGGGTATGTTCTAAAAAAGAGAGTTTGTGAAATCATTTGCAAAAATTTGGATAGATCGACACAATCTCTGAAGCCATGAACGTTTGCTGTTTAAGGTGACTTATGTTAAAATATTTTTCTGTTACCATTTTTATTTTGCTCTTTTCTGTAGCACAGATAAGTTGCGCTCCTTCTTTTCCCAACTTACCTGATGTAAGTCAACCAGTCGTACAGGCAGCTGTTCAGAAAAATGCACCTAAAACGATTTGCTTGAATATGATTGTTAAAAACGAAACAGATGTTATCCGCAGATGTCTTGCTTCTGTGAAACCAATTATCTCTCACTGGGTGATAGTAGATACAGGCTCTACAGACGGCACACAGGCTATGATTAAAGAATTTATGAAAGATGTGCCTGGTGAGCTTCATGAGCGTCCATGGGTTAATTTTGCACATAACCGTACCGAAGCAGTAGAACTTGCAAAAGACAAAGCGGACTATCTTTTATTCATCGATGCAGATGAAGTTTTAGAGTTTTCCAATACCTTTACAATGCCACGCCTCGATAAAGACCTTTACTATATTATGACACACTTCAATGGCACGAAATACCTTCGCGCGCAGCTTGTTAACAATCACCTTGATTGGAAGTGGCTAGGCGTGATCCATGAAGTTGTCGACTCACCAGCGCTTCAAACACGAGCAACTCTTGAAGGAGTATTTAACGTTGTCAGAACTGATGGCGCTCGCTCAAAAGATCCTAAGAAATTTCATAAAGATGCTGCAGTTTTAGAAGCTGCATTGAAAAAAGAGCCGGATCATGCTCGCTACCAGTTTTATCTTGCCCAAAGTTATAGAGATGCCGGCGAGATTGAGCTTGCATTGAGGCACTATACGAAAAGAGTGGAGATGGGGGGATGGGATCAGGAAATATTTTGGTCGTTATTGCAAATTGCTATCTTGCAAGAAGAGCTAAAAATGCCAGCGGATACCGTAATTGATAGCTATCAAAAAGCTTTCAAGTATCGCCCAAGCAGAGCGGAGCCACTTTATCGATTGGCTGAGTATCATCGCAAGAACGAGAATTTTCTTGAAGGCTATCGAGCAGCGCTTCTTGGATTGACTATAAAAGAGCCTGAAGAAGTTTTATTTTTAGAAAATTGGATGTATGATTATGGAATGCTGTTCAGCTTTTCAATTTGTGCCTACTGGTCAGGTCGTTACACAGAATCTCAACTGGCTTGCCAGTTACTTTTAACCAATCAACAACTTCCAGAAGCCATTCGTGATCGCGTAGAGAAAAACCTGTGGTGCTGTAACACCAAAATCACAGAAGCTAATGATATGGCTTCGCATGTTGCTAAGGTAGCTCAGTAAAAAATTACTTTAAAAAAGCAGTTTACTACGTACTATAGTCCTCAGTAAAAACTCCTTTTATTGGAGAATGAGCATGAGCTACCTTTCAAAATATGTTCTTTTTGCCATAGTCCTTCTTTTCCCATATTTACTCCAAGCTGACACACCAAAACCAAAGCGCAAAACAGTGTGTGTGAACATGATTGTGAAAAATGAGAAGGAGGTCATTACAAGATGCTTGACTTCGGTGTTACCGATTATTGACTCCTGGGTAATTGTAGATACAGGCTCTACAGATGGTACGCAAAAGATAATAATAAATTTCATGAAAGAAAAAGGTGTTTCTGGTGAACTTCATGAAAGACCGTGGAAAAATTTTGAGCATAATCGCAACGAAGCTTTAGAGCTAGCTAAAGGAAAAGCCGACTATGTTCTTTTTATTGATGCTGATGAGTACTTGGTATTTGAGAAAGATTTTAAGTTGCCTGCTTTAGAGAAAGACTACTACTACATGACTATTAAATGTGGGGGCACGGAGTTTAGCAAGATCATGCTGATCAATAACCAGCAAGACTGGAAGTGGGAGGGTGTACTGCATGAAGTGATTTGTCCGCCTATCACACGCAGTTTTGCAACGCTTGAAAAGCTTGTTAATATTTACACAACTGATGGAGCGAGATCAAAAGATCCCAAGAAATTTGAAAAGGATGCTGAAATTCTGGAAGCGGCTGTAAAAGATAATCCAAAAAATGAGCGCAATGTTTTTTATCTAGCGCAAAGCTATTATGCCGCTGATAAATTTGAAGAAGCATTAAAAAATTATGAAAAAAGAGCAACACTCGGTGGTTGGGAGCAGGAAGCATTTTGGTCCTACCTTAAGGTGGGAGTCTTAAAAGAGCGGCTGAAAAAATCAAAGGAAGAAGTAGTAGATAGTTACAAACGCGCCTTTCAATTTCGACCCACACGCATCGAGCCATTGTACTATCTTTCCAAGTACTATCAAAGCTGTGAAGATTTTAAGGCAGCCTACGAGGTTACTAAAGTTGCTAAAAGTATACCGCTTTCTAGAGATATCTTATTTGTAGAAAAATGGATGTATGAGTGGGGAGCAATTTTAGAGTTTTCAATCAATGCCTATTGGGCAGGTCACTACAAAGAAAGTCATGATGAATGCTTGGCGCTTTTGAAGATCAAAGATCTTCCAGACAATGTTCGTGAGTGTGTGGAGAAAAATCTTGGTTTTGCAAATGCCAAACTGATTGAGACTATTGGTATGACCGATGAGAAGTCTCTTGTGACTAACAAATAAAGAAAGGGATCGATCATGCGTAACTTAGTCTTGATCTACTTAAGCTTCCTGTTTTTGACTACTGCTGACTGCGAAGCTCAAAAAACAATCGGTATCT
>JAHFTM010000065.1:0-4540 GCA_023269335.1 Chlamydiia bacterium | reverse complement strand
TGATCCTCCAACAGAATCATTGTATTCACTGCCTCAGGCCAATCCGCGCTTTGTGGACGTGAGTTTCGATGATGGTAAAAACGAGCTTTTTGATATAGCGATTTCTTGGCGCATGGCCGATGCTGCAGAGAGCCTTAAAAAGCGCGCCCGTCAAGTATATCTGTGGCCACATGATACTTTTCATGGGAAGCTTTCAGAGGAGCAGATCAATGGTTTTGATGATGTGATTTGGCTTTCTAAATGGCATCGTGAACAGTGGATTCAACAAAATCCAGGCTTTGCACAGTTTACAAAGATTTTCGGCAATGGCGTGAATCCTGATCAGTTTGAAGAAGTAAAAGAGAGGGAAAATCCC
This sequence comes from Chlamydiia bacterium, assembly GCA_023269335.1. Lineage (GTDB taxonomy): Bacteria > Chlamydiota > Chlamydiia > Chlamydiales > FEN-1388 > JAHFTM01. The sequence continues at coordinate 4,185 of JAHFTM010000065.1, read as the reverse complement.
TACTCCTGCGTCTATGGTTCAAACTATGCTAGGGGATTAGAAGTATTGCTCGACATCTGGCCACTTGTCAAACTTGAGTATCCACAAGCCACGCTTGATATTTACTATGGCTGGCAGCATTGGGGTCTTTTAAGCCCTGCAAAGGAAGCAAAGATGCGCCTTCAAATTACAAACATGGCAACACTTGGTGTACAAGAGCATGGGCTTGTAAGCCATGAAGAGCTGAATCGTGCCTATGAAAAGGCATCTTTTTGGACGTATCCCTGTAGCTGTCCTGAAACTTTTTGTATTACTGCTATTCGGGCTCAGCTTGCCGGGGCTGTGCCGGTTATTACAGCAGGGTCAGCTCTTTCAGAAACAGTACCTTTTGGATACAAATGTTATGATAATAGGGAGTACTTGGCAACGCTACTCAAGGCAATGAGTAACGCTGAGAAAATTACAGTAGAAGAAAGAAAGAAGATGGGCGAGTTTATGCAAGGAGAGTACAGCTGGGAAGTTCAAGCTACGAAATGGCAAGAGCTTTTTGATTCAAAGAGTTCTCGTGAATATGCACAAGAGGTGGCAGTGGCTAACAAAACAGTGCTGCTTAGTATTCTTGCAAAAAGTAAAGCGCACACGCTTCCTCAATTTTTAAGCTGTATTGAAAATCTTGACTATGACAAAAAGCTGATTTCTATCTATATCAACACGAACAATAATGAAGATAATACGGTAGAAATTTTGGAAGCCTGGGTTAAGAAAAATGAGCCGCTGTATCGTCACATCTGTTTTGAAAGCCATGAAGTGCAAGGGGCAGCTCCCACAAAGCCGCATGAGTGGACATTTGAACGATTTAAGATTTTAGGTGCCATCAGAAATAAGAGCCTACAAAAAGCAAAAGAGTACAACAGTGATTACTATTTTGTAGTTGACTGTGATAACTTCATCATACCCAGCACCTTGAAGGATATCATGGCAAAAAATAAGCCGATTATCGCACCGATGTTACGTGCTTTGCCAGAACCTGGCGATACTTATGCTAACTTTTACTGTGATACAACAGAGACAGGCTATTTTAAAGACCATCCTGACTATCAAAAAATACTCTCTCGAGCAATGGTGGGTACGTTTAAAGTTCCTGTTGCGCACTGCACTTATCTTATCAAATCTGATTACATCGATCAGTTGACCTATGTCGATGAGACACTTGATTATGAGTATGTTGTTTTTTCGAGGAGTGCCATGAAAAATAACATTGAGCAGTACATCTGTAATGAGAAAGACTTTGGTGTGCTGTTACATTATCACAAAATTCTCACGTTAGAAGAAGAAAAAGCAAAATTCCAAGAGCTTCTTACGATGATGGGTGGACAACTTGAACCACAGTTTGCCTCGCACTAAACGAGCTACAGGATGAGTAACAATAGCATACTTGTATGAATAAGTTTTTTTGCAGAAATTCCCGCTTGCCAAATCTGAAAATTGCATCATCAGAAAACCGTACTGTCCCTCGTTTTTAAAAAGTTGGTTTTCTTTGTCAAGCACACAGTTTTATAATTGGAAATCTAGCACATCCTGAAGAGGATGTGCTAGTGTGAGCGATAGCTTATTGCCTTGCTGGTGCTTGCCTTGCAGGCGCCTGCTGCTTCGGAAGCATTGATCGACGGCTCAGCTTGATTTGGCCACGGTCGTTGATATCGATAACTTGGACAGTCATCTCATCACCGATTTTGTACTTGTCTTTGCAGTAGTCGAAAATATTTTCAATACGCATGTTGTCAAGCTCTGAAATATGGCAAAGACCCTCTTTCCCTGGCAGAATTTCAACGAAGATGCCGAAAGCAACAATGGAAGAGATTTTGCCTGTGTAGACTTTCTCAATCTCAGCTTCAGAGATAAGCCCTATGATCATGGCTTTGGCCTTTGCAATTTTATCAGGTGAGGAGGCAGAGATACTCACTATGCCTTCATCATTGATGTTAATTTCAGCACCAGACTCTTCAATAATCGCACGGATCTGTTTGCCGCCAGGTCCAATGATAGTGCCAATTTTACTTGGCTTCACTTGTATTGTTTCAATACGTGGTGCATAGATAGACATCTCTTTTTTCGGTGCTGGACACACTTCAACCATTTTACCAAGAATATGCAGGCGTCCATCTTTTGCTTGTGCGAGTGCTTGACGCATGATCTCGATAGTGATGCCTTCGACTTTAATATCCATCTGGAAAGCAGTGATGCCATCTTTGTTACCAGCAACTTTAAAGTCCATATCGCCAAGAGCATCTTCAACGCCAAGGATGTCAGAGAGGATAGCGAACTGATCGTTTTCTAAGATAAGCCCCATGGCAATTCCAGCAACAGGACTCTTAATAGGAACGCCAGCATCCATGAGTGCCAAGCAGCCACCACAGACTGATGCCATAGATGAAGAACCATTGGATTCAGTGATGTTTGACTCAAGGCGAATGGTGTAGGGGAATTGCTCTTTTGTTGGAAGCACAGCTTGAAGCGCACGCTCAGCAAGTTTTCCATGGCCTATTTCACGGCGACCCGGCATGCCAAGACGTCCCACTTCACCAACTGAGAAGGGTGGGAAAAAGTACTGGAGGTAAAAGCGCTGTAGGTTCTCGCCTTCAAGGTCTTCATAACGTTGTCCCATATTATCTGGTCCGAGGACACAGACTGCAAGTGATTGCGTCTCACCGCGAGTAAAAAGTGACGAGCCATGAGCACGTGGAAGCAGGCTCTGCTCAATGTCAATCGGGCGGATTGTAGTGGTATTTCTTCCGTCACAACGCACTTTCTCTTTGAGAATCATCTGACGCATAAGATTGGATGAATACCGCTTCAAAGCCTTTTTCACATCAAGGGGTGCATAACGCGGAATGGCTGCTTCATTTGTTAGTGCTTCAATGATCGCTTTCTCGATTTCAGCAGTTGCTTTTTCACGCACAAGCTTTTCTTGAGTACGCAGTGCTTGAGGATAGTGCTTGTTACCAAGTTCTTCCACCTTTTGTAAGAGAGCTGGATCTAATTTTTTGATAGTCTCTGTATATTTAGGTTTGCCTACCATCTTGCCTAATTCTTCAATCGCCTTGCAGATCTTTTGAATGGCTTGATGACCAAGCTCGATCGCTTTGAGGACCTCATCTTCTGTGAGGAAATCGGCAGTGCCTTCGATCATCAATACTGCTTCTTCTGTTCCAGCAAGAACAAGATCAAGTCTTGAGAGTTTTTGCTGGGCAATAGTCGGGTTGATAATGAATTGATTGTCGATCATGCCGACTCTGACTGCTGCAACTGGCTTGAGAAGAGGAATGTCGGAGATGACGAGGGCAGCTGAACTTGCACAGATAGCAAGAACGTCGGGTGCATGTTCGCCATCATAAGAAAGAACAGAAGAAAGTATTTGAACATCATGATAATAATCTTCTTCAAACATAGGGCGAAGAGGTCTATCAATAAATCTGCAAACTAAAATTTCAGTTTGGGTAGGTTTGCCTTCACGCTTGATAAAGCCTGAGACAGTTTTTCCAGTTGAAGAAAATTTTTCTTGGTAGTCGATGCGGAGGGGAAGAAAGTCAATATCGGGTAGGGGATTCTGAGTTCTGCAAGCTGTGGCTAAAACCATTGTTTCGCCGCAACGAATAAGAATAGAGCCATTGGCTTGTCTAGCAATTTTACCTGTTTCGAAGGTAATTTGTTGCCCGTTAATTTCTACTGTTGTTGATTTGCATGGCATGGAATTTGAGGTCTCCTTGAGGGTGGGATGATAGACCGGACGGTAAAAGATAGGTTGTATAATCAAAGTGGCCTATGCATAACACATAGGCCGCTGAACGTAATTTACCGACGCAGTTTGAGTTTGTTAATGAGTGTCTGATAACGCTTCGTATCAGTAGAATTTAAATAGTCTAAGAGTCTTCGTCTTTGTCCTACAAGCTTAAGAAGAGCAAGACGTGAATTGTGGTCTTTCGGAGTTCTCTTTAGATGTTCTGTCAATTCCGCGATTCTCTCTGTGAGAATGGCAATCTGGACATCCGCAGATCCTGTATCCTTTTCATGAAGTTGAAATTTTTTGGTAATTTCTTCTTTTGTTCCTTTATCAAGAGACATTCAAATATCCTCACGTGATGAGTGTTGCCTAAAAGCTTCTTGTAACTTAAAGCGTTGCATGAAGACTAATAGGGATTACTAAAA
>JAHFTM010000279.1 GCA_023269335.1 Chlamydiia bacterium | reverse complement strand
ACCTCTATACTTTGTGCCCGCAATCATCAAGGCTAAATCTAAGCCGATTAGCTTTTTCTTACGTAAGACATCAGGAACATCACCCTTAACGATAGCTTGAGCCAAGCCTTCGACAATTGCTGTTTTTCCAACGCCCGCCTCTCCAACAAGTACAGGGTTGTTTTTACGTCTACGGCATAAGATAAGAATCAAGCGCTCTACTTCTTCTTTACGCCCAATCACAGGATCTAATTTTCCTTCACGACACATCTCTGTCAAATCTTGACCATAGGCTTTCAGTGCCGGCAACTTATCGTTAGAGGACTGCGAGCTATATCCCTTTTCAAAAGAAGACTTTGATGTTCCAGGCATCTGCGGCGTCGCTTGACTGCTTGCTGTTCCAGCTGTCGGCGGCAATTGAAGATTAAAGGATTCAAGCTCTTTGAGTATTTCTTTACGCACCTCTTTGAGGTTGACGTTGAGATTTTCAAGTACTTGAGCTGCAACACCATCTGTTTGACGGAGAAGACCTAAAAGAAGATGCTCGGTGCCGACGTAATTGTGATTGAGCTGAACGGCTTCTTCATTAGCAAACTCAATAACCTTTTTTACCTTTCCTGTCAGCGCAGGATCGCCATAGAGCTGAATTTCAGGACCAAAACCAACCAGCTTTTCAACTTCTGCCCGTACAGTCTCATAGTCAATGTTCATATTACGTAGTACGTTTACAGCAATACCCTGGCCAAGCTTAAGCAGCCCAAGCAGAATATGCTCTGTACCTAGATAGTTGTGGTTCATACGCTGAGCTTCTTTTTTTGCCAGCTTGATCACTTGCTTCGCTCTATTCGTAAATTTGTCAAACATCAGTTTTATCCCGTTAAGGTTTCATACTCATAATTCTGTACATTAGGAAGTATCATCATTTTTTGCAAACAGAGGAATTGATTAAAATGATTACCCTCTCAAATAGCATCATAAATTTAGGGCTCGCGTAAGGGAATAAACTTTACAGTACGCTCCCTCAGGTATGATTTGTCCATTCAGCATAACAGAAATTACTGTTTTATACGCAAAATTTTGCGCAATATGCACAGCTTTTTGTTCAAAAATTATTAGCTACTTTTTCTGCTTGCTGAATACAGTCAACTACAGAGACTCCATAAAGAGCTGCACCTAAAAGGCGCACTCTTCGCTTTTCTTTAAAAAGATAATTTTCTAGAGCAGCCACCTTCTCAAGATGCCCCACCGGATAGTTACTAATAGCCTCTTTGGCATAGCTCACACAAACTGCGTCAGCCTCCTTTTGTTGACCAAGATATTTTTTACAAAATGAAAGCGCCATTTTGATCAGTTCAACTTCATTAAGCATTAAAAGCTCAGGAGCTCTTGTACCTCCAAGCATGATAGAAAGCCTTGTTTTGTAGGCTGCATTTTGCTCACAAAACACATTCGAGTCAAAGAGCATTCCCAAAAGCTGTTTTTCAACTGTAGAGGGAACAAGAAAGCCAAAACCCTTATAGGAAAGAAAATCTTCATGATAGCCAAGTGATACTGAAGCCACACTTGCTCGTGGAACATGTGGAAGAAGTGAAAAAAGCGGGTCTTGCTTTGTAAATAAAGCCCCAAGTGCATTCATAGAAAGGGTGGAAAAAAGAAAATCGCCACTATGCACGCCATCTGCACAAAGAAGCTCAATACCATGAGCGTGTTCTCGTATGCCAACCACCTCTTTTTGTAGCAGAATATTTTCCTGAAATAACAGGTTAAGTGCTTGTGGCAGCGTCTCCATCCCCTCTTTAAAAGAATAGATTTGCGCTCCTTTCCCTCTTTTCAAACGAGAAAATGAGGCTTGATAAGAAAGCTCTTCGGGATGGGCGGCGTAGATGCCTGCCATGAGTGGGTTGATGAGGCTGTCGGTAAAATCTTTACCAAAATGACTCTGAAAGTAGCTCTGACAGCTCTCATCCACACCATTTTTCTTTTTTCTCCGAAAGGGGTAGCTCAGCAAAGCCTTCAAACACTTTCTTCCAATAGCCGTCGTCAAAAGTGATGCTATGCTGTCAGGCGTTTTGTAAAGAGCGCCATCTTGCGCTATATATTTTGTCTTGGCCTGAGGATTGGCTGTAATGAGAGAGTCCTGCAGCCCAAGCTCTTTAATTAAGGGAAGCTCTTGTACTCGAAAGCTTCGTGGCCCGCATTCAAAAAGACAGTCATTTATTTTTTTTGTCTGTATCCAGCCACCAACGCGATTTTGAGCCTCAAAAATAGTAATCTCAAGTGTATCTTTGAACCGCTTACGTAAATAAAATGCAAGACTTAGCCCTGAAATACCAGCGCCTAAAATAAATATCTTTTTCTTCATATGCTTTTCGAGTATTGAATATTTTCTTTGCCCATCTTTTGATTGAGATAGACATCAAAAACTGCCGCGATGTTACGAATAAAAAGCTCACCCTTCATTCCGACAATAATCTTATTTTCATATTGCTCTAGAAGGCCTTTTTCAGCAAAGTGCATAAGCAATTCTAACTCTTTTTGAAAGTAGGCGTTAAAGGTAATGGAGAAACGTTTTTCAACCTCGTTTTTATCAAGAATAAAGTCGCACATTAACCGCTGAATAACAAAGCGCCTTATGTGATCATCTTCCGTCAAAGTTTTACCGCGCTCTACAGGAATCTCTCGC
>JAHFTM010000064.1:7683-8796 GCA_023269335.1 Chlamydiia bacterium | reverse complement strand
GGATCGCCTTCGGCGGCAGGATGAGATACTGAGTGAGGTAATTTTTGTAATCAAGTTGTTTATTGTTACAATTGATTAACAGGCCTACAGGCACAATTGCGCTCATTTATCCTGCCGCCGAAGGCGATCCTGCATATCATGTTTTTTATAATAAAAGTATAATTTAGTCTTTCCAGTTCCACCATTTCAGTAGCTCACTTTCATGTTTTGTTTCTGTGGCGTAATAGACCGCACAGCGAAAAACATACAGCATGCAGCGATCTACTTTTTTCCCTACTAGATTGCAAAAATCTACATACATTTTTTCAGGATCTTTGCCACGCAAATCACTCATTTGACGATAGCCTAAATCATACAGATCCTGAGCTATTGATTTACCAACTCCAGGTATCTGTTGAAACTCTTTCAAAATAGTTGCTCTTTTATCCATAGCTTTACATGATATGTATATGATGAATGATGCAAAAAATTTACTTTCTACTATAAAAGGAACGACGCTTTTACAGACAGAGCGAATTGAGCTTGCTATCAAGCTTGCCGCCCTCATGCTAGACGCTTCAAAAAAATTTCTCACAAAAAATGAACAACAGCGCTATCACCTGTTTTCGCGCATGTTGGAAGATACTTCCGGCAAAGGAAAAGCACTCCTCACGGCTATGACCGACGCAAGCTTTCGCTCACAAGATCCACTGGTAGTTGTTACCCACCTACAGCATCTTCTGCACACCTTTGGTATTCCCTCTTTTTTAGATCTGCCTCGTCGCTTTGCGCTCTTAGCTTTTCGCACTTTAGGACATCTAGCTCCAAATATGGCTACCAAGACTCTCCTCAAACTCATGCGTAAAGAAACCCAGGAGGTCATTTTACCTGGTGAAGAAGAGGAGCTATTCAAACATTTAAAACAGCGCTTCCAAGAAGGCGTACAAGTAAACCTCAATCGTCTTGGAGAAGCTATTCTAGGTGAAGAAGAAGCTTTACAACGGCTTCACGTGATACTCCAAGATTTAAAAAATCCCTACGTTCCTGTCGTTTCCGTCAAAATATCTAGTATCTACAGCCAAATCAATCTTGTCGCCTATGAGCAGACGCTCAATGCCCTAAAAGAGCGCCTCC
>JAHFTM010000064.1:6991-7673 GCA_023269335.1 Chlamydiia bacterium | reverse complement strand
TGCCTGACATGTGATCTTTTTACTTCCATTCTCGACGAGCCTGAATTTTTAGATCTGACCTGTGGCATTGTTTTACAAAGCTATATCCCTGACTCCTTTACCTTCCAACAAAAACTCACTGAATGGGCCATAAAGCGGCAAAAAAAAGGTGGCGCGCCTATCTACTTACGCATCGTCAAAGGAGCAAACCTAGCTATGGAACAGGTGGAGGCTTCCATTAAAGGGTGGCCTCAAGCACCTTATCTAGAAAAAGAGGCAAGTGATGCCAACTTCAAAAAAATGTGTGCCTACGGCTTTGAAGAGGCCAACGTGCAGGCTGTACATCTAGGCATTGCCACCCATAACTTGTTTGACATTGCTTATGCGCTGATTGTACGGGCAGAAAAAAATTTAGAACCTTATGTAGCCTTTGAGATGCTGGAAGGCATGGCAAATCACCTGCGAAAAGTGGTGCAAGCGCTCTCTAACAGTATGCTTCTTTACTGCCCGGCTGCAAAAAAGGAGGATTTCCACACGAGTATTGCCTATCTCATGAGAAGGCTTGATGAGAACACCCACAAAGATAATTTTCTGCCGCATCTTTTTGGCTTAAAGAAAGCAAGCCCTGCCTGGAATCAACAAGTCGAATTTTTTCGAAAGTCAGTCACGTTTCAGCCCACAGCTGAACCCAAGCGGACGCAAA
>JAHFTM010000064.1:0-6981 GCA_023269335.1 Chlamydiia bacterium | reverse complement strand
TTGATCTGGCTTGTGATGCACCTTTTATCAATGAACCAGACACTGATTTCAGCTTACCGGAAAATAGACTCTGGGCAGCTTCCCTTTTTGAAAAAGCAAAGCTCTTTCAGTTGGAAGAGACTATTCCCTGCGTGATTGAAAATAAAAATATTGTGACCCAAAAAACAGAGAGCGGCATAGACCCGTCACGCGCTCATTTCTCTATCTACACCTATGCATTGGCAGAAAAAGAAGAGATTGATCATGCCCTTGCTTTTGCCAAAAAATCGACCTGGTATACGAAAGACACAAAAACAAAAAGTAGCCTATTTAAAAATGTAGCAAGCATCTTGCGGAAAAAACGAGGCGTGCTTATTCAAGCTATGCTCTGTGAGGTTGGTAAAAACATTCAGGAAGCTGATAGCGAAGTCTCAGAAGCCATCGACATGGCAGAATATTACGCACGAGTCTTGGAAGAGCATCAGACAGGGCAAGTAGCTCCTGGTTCTGTTGCCCTTGTTGTAACTCCCTGGAACTTTCCTTGCTCTATCCCTGCAAGTGGCATCTTGGCAAGCTTAGCGTGCGGTTATAGCGTGATTTTTAAACCATCTGTTGAAGCTGTCTTAGTTGGTTACAGGCTTTTAGAAGCACTCTATGAGGGTGGAATTCCAAAAGATGCCTTACAGTATTTGATGTGTAAAGATGATCCGCAAGGCTCTTATCTTATCTCTCACCCATCTGTCAACACAGTCGTGATGACAGGAGCGACAGGAACAGCACGTCATTTTTTACAGCTGCGCTCACAACTCAAGCTCTTTGCAGAAACTGGTGGCAAAAACAGCATCATCGTCTCAAAGCTCTCTGATCGAGACTTAGCTGTTCGCGACATCATCCACTCAAGCTTTGGTTACAGCGGACAAAAATGCAGCGCTTGTAGTCTTGTCATCTGTGAGGAGGAGGTCTATCACGATAAGCGCTTTCTTTTTGCTCTTCGTGATGCAGCGCGTAGCTTAAAAGTAGGTACAAGCTGGGATTTAGCAACGAAAGTGGGCCCACTGATTCACAATCCTAGCCCTCATCTTTTACGCGCCATCACCACTTTGGAAAAAGGAGAAAGCTGGCTTTTAGCCCCTACAATAGATTATGAAAACCAAAAACTTATCAGTCCTGGCATAAAACTTGGCGTAACAAAGGGAAGCTTCACCCATCAAACCGAGTTTTTTGGCCCGATCATTGGCCTTATGTGCGCAAAAAATTTAGCTGAGGCTATCGACTTTGCTAATGCTACACCTTATGGCCTAACAGCAGGACTCCATTCACTTGATGAACGTGAACAGACGCTCTGGTTAGAAAAAATAGAGGCAGGTAATTGCTACATCAACCGTGGCATCACTGGAGCGATTGTCGCACGGCAGCCATTTGGTGGCTCCAAAGCATCAAGCTTTGGCATCGGCATGAAAGGCGGTGGCCCAAATTATCTGCTTGAGCTTTTTCAAACCTATGAAGAAAGTATTACGCCTTTTTCTTTTCCCCAACAAGGTGCCAGATCGTATCAGTACTACTGGGAGACCTATTTTTCCAAAGTGCACAAGCTTTGCTCACTTGTAGGGCAAGACAACTATCTCTTTTTCCGCCCCCATCCTGTCATCTATCTCTTTTTACAAGAATCTGATGAGATGCAAGACATCGCACTCTTACTTGCTTGTGCAAAAACTGTAGGCACGAAACTTATTCTTGGAGGTACAAGCGCTCTTCAACCCTATGGACTGGAATGCACACGCAGCATCGAAGAGTTCACACAGCGTATTGCCAGCACTCCGGCAGCACGAATCCGTGCGCTTTCAAATCCGCCTACTAGCCTTTGTGAGGAGTGGGCAAAAAGCATGAGCCTATTGGACATTGCTAAGCCTCTACTTAATGGACGTTACGAGTTATTGCATTTTGTTCGTGAAATTTCTGTCTCATATGACTATCATCGTTACGGTAACATCATGGGAAGAATTGATTAGGAGTAGGATATGCGAGTTGTGTTTTGGTGCGATATGGAAGGCGTTGGTGGCATTACAAAGTGGGATCAGGTGATGGCAGGCGCAGCGCAATATGAAGAGGGCAGGCGCTTATATACCGAAGAGATCAACGCAGCGGTGCGCGGCGCAAAAAAGGCTGGCTACAAAGAGATTATCGTGGTTGACGGCCATGGAGCAGGTGGTGATTATTCGTTCAACAGTTTGATCAAAGATAAACTAGAGTCTGGCGCTGAGTATGTCTTTGGCTACCGCTGGGGCTGTTATGTCGAACCATTGAAGTCAGGATGTGATGCTATGCTTTTACCAGGTGCCCATGCCATGGCAGGTACAGCTGACGGTATTTTGTGTCACACTATGTCTTCGCAAAACTTTTACAACGCCTACATCAATGGTAAAGCAGTTGGTGAAAGCGGTATTGTTGCTGCCATCGCTGCAAGCTTTAACGTGCCTACAATTTTTGCTTCAGGTGATGAGGCTACTTGTCGCGAAGTGCGTGATCTTCTTGGCAAGCAAGTGTATTGCGCCCAGGTAAAGCAGAGCTTAAATCGCTTTGCTGCACGCTGCCTTGCCCCTCATGATGCCTGCGCGCTTATTGAAAAAACTGTTCACCAAGCACTCAAAAATCCTAAAAGCTGGCCTAAACCTTTGAAATTGAAGTTGCCGGTAGAGCTAAAAATTGAGCTTTCTAACCCTGAAAAATCCAATGATTTCATTGGTAGAGTAGGCTGTGAAATCGTAGATCCCAGGACTATTGTTTGTCGTGGTAAAAATTTCTGGGAAGTCTGGAATAATTTTTGGTACCAATGAGTCAGTTAAACGAATCTGAAAAAATCACTGCTTTTTATGCCAGCCTGCTTGCGCTTACAGAAGTAGGCTTAGGCAGCGCTCTTCATGCCCTGCACCTGCCCTTTACCGGACAGTTTTTGTCGTTAAATCAAATTGCCATTCTTTCAACTGCAACAGCTATTCACCCTCAAAGGACTGCCTCTTTTTCCATCTCAGCAATCGCGGCTTTATTAAAATCGCTTTCTCCCATAGGAAAAAAGCTCACGCCCATGCTGGCACTCAGCGTGCAAGGCCTTCTTTTTACCTGCAGCATCCTTATTTTTGGTAAAAATTCTTTTGGTAGAAGTGTTGGGGCCATTTTTTCATCTTTATGGGGGTTTATTCAACCGGCACTTTTGTATTCACTTATTTTTGGAAAAAATATCTGGGAAGCCATTGAACAGGTCAACGCTCAATTTTTGCCGGAAGGATGGCTCGTGCAGCTTCTTATCGCCTCTGTTGTAGTCAAAGCAGCTCTTGCAGTGGCTATTGCTATTTTTTCTCCGCACATCCCACTCAGCTTCTTTCAAAAGCTGTCTTTAAAAGCACAAGCGATGCAGCCAGCTTGTACTTTCAACAAACCAAGCGTTAAACGTGCGCTTTGGCTTTCGATAAAAGACCTTTTCCTCCCCTCATTTTTATTTTCTTTTACCCTAGTGCTCTTTTTATTTTATTCCACTAAAAACTCAGGTGAGTCACTGAGTTTTGCTCTCTTAAGACCTCTTGCTGTAGGCTATCTTTTTTCTCTCTTGGTACGCCTTGTTCCTATGGAAAAATTGCTTACTTTCTTAGAGAAAAGGAAAGAGGGCAAAAACTACGGCCCATTTCAGCGAACACTTCTTGCTACGCTGCAAATAGTACAAAAAACTCACACATCTCACTAATTAAATAATTTAATACATTTAAAATTAAATATAGATAGATTACTATTAAGTTATCTATTACTAAGGTGATTTATGGCAATTCATGGCATCTCAGGTGGTCTTACTCCAGAAGAACTACGGATTAAAGAGGCTATTTTACCTCATTTGGCGCAATTGCTCGGTAAAAAAGTAGAAGATCTGACAAAAAAGAAAGGTGGCGGAAGTGTTGATGACTTAGTAAAAAAAGTAGCCGGCGTGTGCAGCAACCCCAAACTGCTTGAGGAGATTCAATCCACTCCTAAAAAATTGGAGGAGTATCTACAAAAAGAAGCGAGCGCCCACATTGAAAAAAAATTTTCTGGTAGTTGGTTCAAACGAAATGCTGCGCTCCTGGCTGTAAAAGCTTTTCTGCCTTTGAATGCAGAAAAAATGGGCCAAGTAAGACTTATTTTTCAAAAAGCAAGTGCTGTTTTAAATGTGGGTCCTAATGCAGTAGCTACAGCCCCCCCACTCCCACCTCTCCTACCAGCAGCTGCTGCACCTGCAAATCCAGCAACGGCAACAGCTCCAAAGCCGGCAATCCCTACTCCTTCAAATCCTCCCACAGCTCCGGCGACCACCGTCACGTCATCTCCTCCTTTGCGAGCTACAAGCCCTGGGCTGCCACCTTCCACTCCTACCCCAGCCGCCTCTCCTACCCCAGCCGCCTCTCCTACCCCAGCCTCGCCCACCTCAACCCCAAAAGCAAGAAGTACATCTGCACCCTTATCACCAAGAGTACGTCAACCAAAAACAGCTGACGAACTGCGAGCTCAAATGGACACGTTAGTGCAACAACGTAGACCGCTCAATACAACCCTGAATGACTTGACTTCAAACATAAGCTCTCTGCTAGCTGAAAAAACAAAAGTAGAGAATGAGCTCTCTATTTTGACACGTGACATAAGCACGAAGGGTGCGGCTGGTAAACCTATCGAAAAAGAACAAACTCGCTTGCAGGCGCTAAGTAATAGATTCGCTACTTTGGAACAGCTGATTTTTAAAGAAGAAAATCGGCTAAACGCAGCCAAAAATGCGCTAGATAACAACCGCAGAGACTACTTGCTACTCAGCTCAGAACTATCCAAGTTGTCAAAAGCAAGACCGTCGTAGTGTAAAAGATGGTGGAGGGGGTGGGATTCGAACCCACGGTACGGTTGTGCCGTACACACGCTTTCCAAGCGGGCTCCTTAAGCCACTCGGACACCCCTCCAAAATATATCAGTCATCTAGGATACTCTTTTTTCATTTTAGTGAGTAGAAAAATCATTGGTGTATATCGGCAAAAAGACTACACTATCTGTTCACTTAGTTGAGAAATTCATGATCTACTTAAAAACATTGTTTAGCAAAATTAATACCATTTTTTTGCTTTGCCTCCTTTTTCTAGCTTCTTTTTCGCAAATTGTAGCTCAAGATGCTCGCGCGTTAGTCAGTATTGCGCCCTATCTCGAAATAGTTGAAAAACTTGCCGGCAAAGAAATTCAAGTAGAGATCATTTTGCCGCAAGGCGCTGATGCTCACAATTATGATCCTACGCCAAAACAGATCCAACGCTACGCTGAAAGCCAAGTTTGGTTCATGCTTGGCGAGTGCTTTGAAAAAAGAATGCAAACTGCGCTTCAAAGCCAAAATCCCAATCTTGTGGTTTGCGACCTACGCACGGACATACCACTGATTAAAGAAGAACACCCACAGCACATCGGAGGCTATGATCCGCATATTTGGATGAGCCCTAAACTGATGATTTTACAGGCTAAAACAATTGCCAAAATCCTGGAACAGGTATTTCCAACTACAGAAATGAAAGAAAAGATTCAAAATAACCTGGCAGAACTGATTGATGAGCTTGAAGCGCTTGACAATGAGATTCAACAGCAATTTGCAACACTTCATAAAACCCATAGCGAGCTCATTGTGCTCGTTGCACATCCTTCATACAGCTATTTTTGCAAAGAATATGGCATCACACAACTTTCTATAGAGCAAGAGGGCAAAGACCCCTCTGCCAAAGAGCTGACGCACCTTTTACAAGAAGCCAAAAAGCTACAGATTAAAACGATATTCATCCAGGGACCCTATCCACACAAGGGCGCACAGCTTATTGCCAAAGAGATTGGAGCCAAACTTGTCACCCTTAATCCTAACTCAGCGCACTATTTTCAAATGATGCGTCAAATAGCAAAAGAATTTGCCGAGGCTATGCAATGACCAGTAAAAAAATAGCCATTTCTATGAAGGGTGTTTGTTTTAGTTATGCACACTCAGAATCTGTCATTGAAAACGCTTCTATATCGGTACAAGAAGGTGAATTCATAGGCATCATCGGCCCCAACGGCGGCGGCAAAACCACTCTACTGAAACTCTTGATGGGCTTTTTAGAACCTACAAAAGGTGAAATTTCAATCTTTGGTAAAAACCCAAAAAGCTATCCTAACGGTATCGCTTACGTGCCGCAAAACCTGCGCTTTGACAAGCTTTTTCCGATTACAGTTATGGAGCTTGTTTTGGGTGGACGCCTGGCAACCTTGCCCTGGTGGGGGATATTTTCCAAAAAAGACCGCGAAAAAGCAAACGAAGCACTAGAAAAAGTAAAACTTTTAAAATACGCTCACAAACCATTTGGTGAGCTTTCTGGGGGCCAAGCTCAACGGGCATTGATAGCCCGAGCTCTTGCCTCCGAGCCGCATATTTTATTACTTGATGAGCCCACTGCCAACGTCGATGCGCAAGCAGAAGCTGGGATTCATGAGCTTCTTTTAGAGCTGCGTAAAAGTCTGACGATCCTCATGGTAACGCACGATATCCGTGCTGTCATCCGCCAGGTAGAGCGCGTGCTTTGCGTTCAACGGCAAATAGATGCCGTCAGCCCTGGCGAGCTTTGTGAGCACTTTGCGCTCGGCCTGTATCATTTCCCTCTCATCCAAACCCCAGAAACACACCTTAAAAGCAGCAAAGGCAGCCGATGAATTCATTTTTTGAAGCGCTCTTGTGTAACCAACTGCTTCTTTTTGCTACACTTGCAGGCCTTGCTGCCTCGGTTGTCGGTGGAATTATGGGCTCTTATGTGGTAGTTAAGCGCATTGCATTTATTTCAGGCTCCATTTCCCACTCGGTACTTGCGGGTATCGGCTTTTTTTTATGGCTTGAGCGCACGCAGAATATCTACTGGGCATCACCGCTTGCAGGAGCACTGATTGCTAGCATCATCTCTGCTCTGCTCATCGGCTGGATTCATATGTCTTATC
>JAHFTM010000278.1 GCA_023269335.1 Chlamydiia bacterium | reverse complement strand
GGGAAGACTGTAAATAAGATCGGCAATACGCATCATGACATGATCGATTGTACCTCCAAAGTAGCCTGAAATAGCCCCAAAGCAAAGTCCTATGAACATGTCAAGCAGCGCAGCTGTGATTCCGATCATCAAAGAGATGCGCATTCCATGTGCCACGCGCACTGCAAGATCTCGTCCTAAATCATCAGTGCCAAGGAAATGCTCGTATGAGGGAGGTGCATTTTTTTGCGACAGGTGGGTCTCCTGATAGCTATAAGTGCAAAAAGATGGATAAAAAAGTGCGAAAAGAAAAAGCAGTGTAAGTATCAACAGACCAACTTTTGCGCTTGTATGTTGTAAGACTACAGCAAAAAGGGTGCGTGGTTTAGCTTGTGTATAGTGATTTGTCTCATAGCTCTTTTTCTCATCGAGTGACAGTAAATGAAAGTCATCATCACTTTGTAAAAACTTATTGAGCATGGCTTGTTCTCATTCGTGGGTCTAGTTTTATATTCAGAAGGTCAATCAACGTATGCATGGCAAGTAAGATGACACTATAAAAGAGCGTAAGTGCGCCGATAATGGCGTAATCACGGCTTGTAACTCCGTTGACAAACCATTGACCAAGGCCTGGAATTGCAAAAATACGTTCTACCACAAAGCTGCCAACTAAGATATTAGTCGTAACAGGTCCAAGATAGCTTAAAATAGGCAAAAGGGCATTTTTAAGGATGTGAAAAATACGAATTTCACTTTTTTGTAGCCCCTTCACATAGGCTGTATGGACATATTGCTGATTCACCACCTCCAAAATGCTGGCATACAATAAGCGGAAAATCATGCAGGCAGGTCCGATAGCTAAAGCAATAGCCGGCAAAATAGTGTGGGAAAAAGAGCCCCAACGGGCAATAGGAAAGATGGGGAAGTGAACAGCTAAGAAAAATTGTAGTGCAGAGGCAATGACAAAGCCTGGAAGTGATATGCCAAGGATAGCAAGTGTCAGAGTGCTATGCCTATACAGTGATTTGGAAGTAAGCGCAGAAAAGGTGCCTAGTAAGATTCCAGCAGGTATGGCAAGAAGTAGGGCTTCTAGTCCAAGAATAGCAGAAATAGGAAAGCTATCTTTGATGATATCATTGACATTTTGTCCGGGGTATTTCAAAGAGGGGCCAAAGTCGAAGGAAAAGACAGATTTCAGATACCTGAAGTACTGAAGATGGAGCGGATCATCAAGGCCATAAAATGAGCGCAGGGCAGTAAGACATTCTGTCGGAATGCCTCTTTCATCTTGAAAAGGATCACCAGGGGCAAGCTTCATCAAAATAAAGGTGACTGTCGCTATGCAAAAGATGGTGCCTACTGCAAGGAGAAGACGCCTGAAAAGATAGCTTTCGAAAATTAATTTACTTTTGCACATTTGAGCTCAATGTAGCCTAATGGTGAAAGCTCTACCCCTTGTAGACGGTCATTTTTTACATAGTTGTAGACGTAGTGGTAAATGGGAATAATGGGAAGCTCAGCCATCAAGATTGCCTCAGCTGCAGCAAGTTTTTGTGCTCTTTTGTAAGAATTGGCCTCGCCAGAAGCTTCCTGTAGACACTGGATGTAGGCACTACTTTCCCATTGGGTGTTGTTTGTGCCATTATTTTTGTACTGAAATACGGAAAGGAAATTCACCGGATCATTAAAGTCTGCAATCCAAGAGCCGAGAGCTAATTGATAAGTTTTTTTCGAAATTTTCTCATAGAAAATTTTGCTTTCACACGGATCAAGTATCACGTCGATGCCAAAGACAGTTTTCCAGTTTTGTTGTAAGCTGAGCGCTATCTTCTGATTGCGGTCGTTTGAAGCATAAGAAAATACAATGGGCTCCAGAGGGGCTTTAGGTTCTAGCTCTTCTTGCCGAGCTTCGGCAAAGAGTGCTTGTGCTTTTTCAGCTGTGGCATCTTGAAAGTAGTTGTTTTTAGCAAGTTTCATGCAAGGAGGGACAAAACTTGTAGCAGGACAGTGGCCTCCCTGCATGATATGCTGGCAGATGCCCTGACGATCAACCGCATAGCAAAAGGCTCTGCGCATTTTTTCATTTGTAAAAGGTGCTTTTTCTATGTTGATACGAATGATTTGCGTGCCAGCTGCTGGCGCTGTCTTTAGAGTATGTTCCTTTTTACAAGTGGCAATGGCATCAGGGGGAATGAGGGATACAGGCGAGCCTATCCAGTCCAGCTCTCCTCCTTCAAACATGTTGAATGCTGTGGTCTCATCAAGAATTGGAAAACGTACCTGTTCAAGGGTAATCGCTTTTGCGTTGTGGTAGGTGCTATTTTTCTGAAGTACAATTTCAAAAGCGTGCTTCCACTCTTTGATAACAAAAGGGCCATTACCACTGAGAGAGTCACTTTCTTTAGCATCTTTTTGTGATAAAGGGACTGGAAAAAATGGATGGAAGGCTAGAAGCTGCATGAAATAAGGTGTCGGATTTTCAAGGTGCACCTCCAGTGTTTTATCATCGAGTGCATGCACACCGATAACATCAGGGCTTACCTTGCCATCGTAGGCAGCTTTTGCATTCTTTATGACGAAGAGTTGATAGGCATTTGGCGCGCCAAATTTTGGATTAAGGCTGGACTTCCAGCTGTATTCAAAGTCTCTTGCTGTAACCTGTTCCCCATTTGACCATGTGGCATCTTT
>JAHFTM010000277.1 GCA_023269335.1 Chlamydiia bacterium | reverse complement strand
AGCTCTTTGAGTGTAGAAGCAATCCTCTCAGCCTCATCCACGTTTCCACTTTCCTTTAACGCTTTACCCTTTGCGTCTATCCTGTCAAATAAAGCTTGAAAGGTAAGCGCTGTTCTCGACTCTTTTTGACTAAAACAGAGCTTTTCAAAAGACTCATTTTCATTCTTACAAAGAAGTCTATAGTACTTCAAGGTATCTTCTGGACCAAATTTCAAAAGATGCTCGCGCAATTTATTCAACAACATTTTCTGGAAAATTATTTTAAAGCTACTACTTGCTTCATGTTTTTTTTCTTCCAGCAGCTGCAAAAAAAAATCCGTTCTTTGTTTTTCCACATTCTGCCACAACGCTTGTTGCTCTATTTGACTTTTAAAAATAGTGGCATAGGCATGTGCTTCAACAATCAACTCAAGGCCTTTTTCAATTTGCATTTCATCATTTTTTGCGCTGTAAAGTACAAGTAGAAAACGCAGTGCTTCGAGAGCTTGTATCAACTGCCATTCATGAGATGCGAGTATTTGCTTTTTATTCTCTACAATAGCTGTTGGTACAAGAGTTGACTTTCCTTCAAAAATGGCTCCTAAAAACAGCGTAAAATTTTTCATTACATCTTGAACGATTGCTACTTCATAAAGTTGTCTTTGGCCTTTGGAAAGCTGGTAGGTGGTAAGTTCATTAACACGTCTAAAAAGATATTCAGAAAACCAATCCATACGAAAGCTTTGCGATTGCTCTTTTATTGTCCATTCCAATTGGGCACTACTAAGGCGCATTTGAACATGCTGAATCTCTTGAAAAAGAGCTCCGTTTTTTGGTGCTTCAAGCTGCAGCGCTGAATTTTCAGCCTTTTTTATAAATCCACGCGTTTCGTTGTAAAGATCTATCAAAGAAAGTCCCTGAGGACCTAATTCAATAGCTCTTTTGGCAATCTGCACCGCACAAAGTGCACGGTTGAAATAATAGCTTTGGGTAACTTTTGGCGATACGATGAGTGCTGGATCAATCTCATCAAAATAGTGATCTGCTTCATTTAAAAAGCCTTCAGCTAAAAGCGCTGTGGCTATGTCATAAAGAATGACCTGCTTTTCTTCCGGTGACAGTTTTTCTTGCAAAAGTGTTTCAAATTCCTTTACAGCCAGATCTGGACGATTGGCAAAGTAGTAGTTGATCCCTTGAGATACTGTATCCTGACCTTGAGCAAGCCCTGAAGACATAAAAAAGAGTAATGAAACGAAAATTGTCGTTCTCATTTATTATTTACCCTATACGTTATTTGCCACCATTCTCGGACTTCACATCTTTAATTCTTTCCGGAAAGATAATAGCCAAGGCCAAAAATAAAAAAGCTGCAAAAAGTGGATAGCCCACAAGTGGTGCAACTGGCTCGCCCTCTTTGCTATCTTCTTGGCTACCCTTTTCTATCCGTGTTGTATTAGCAATAAGACCATCGACAATTCGTGCAAGAGAAAGTGAATTATCGAAGTAATAATGCCCTCCAGCACCAATAGCCAGCATTTTTATAAATTCCGTTTGCATTGTTGAATAGACTGGGTTTGACTCATGAACAATGCCAGGAATGACACTTGGACTGCCAGAGCCCAGCCCTACCACATCCCAAATAATACCTGCTTTTTTAAAGTCAGCTAAACGCTCAGCCAACAACATTTCCGCTTTTCTTTTCTCTTGAGCTCCGAAATCTATAATCGTT
The DNA here is from genome assembly GCA_023269335.1 of Chlamydiia bacterium. Taxonomy (GTDB): domain Bacteria; phylum Chlamydiota; class Chlamydiia; order Chlamydiales; family FEN-1388; genus JAHFTM01. The sequence continues at coordinate 972 of JAHFTM010000277.1, read as the reverse complement.
GTATCTTCGCCATCTGTAAGTAAAATGCAGCGCGTTTTTTTTTGCACTTTAGTCTTCAGATATTTCTTCTGCATTTCATCAATCAAGGCTGAAAAGTTTGTACCGGCAACATGCGTGTCATTCAGACGCAACCCTTCCAGAAGTATCCGAAAATAAAGATAGTCCATGGTTTGTGGAACTTCATTTTCAGCCGTCCCTGCAAATCCATATAACGAAATATTCACCCCTCCTAAGTGCTCAACTACAGCTTCAACGATCTCTTTTGCCCGGCTGAGCCTGGCATTATGATCTCCTCCATCTTGAGCGCTCATCGAAGAGGAAACATCCACCATAAAAACAACTTCATCGTAGCTTTCTTGCAACAAGGCTGTTTTACCCTCTCCTTCATCGGCTGCTGTTTTCTCTTGTGGAAGATGCAGTACTGGCTGCATAAGAGCTAAAGTTCCAAAGAAAAAACATTGTGCGATGCATAAGAGTCTTAGCCAGAAAAATGTCTCATTGCGCAGTGGAGCAATTTTATTGATAATTTCAACTGCTCCAAAGCGTTCCTGAATCTTCTTGCGATAGCGCCAAAGACTAAAGTAAAGCAAGATAATTACACCGACAACAATGAATAAAAGACTGTAAGAGGGCTGTGTATAGACTACTTGCAGAATGAGAAAATTCATGGTGCCACCTTAGCCAAAACTGTCTCTATAAGTATCCCTAAAGACAAAAATAGCAGACTAATTACTATGCATAACGGTTGCAGTGAGTGCATTTTTTTCTTTTCACTTACTTCTGCACTTGGCAGATAGAGTTCACTTTTTTCAAGCGTATCGATCTGAGAAAAGATCTTACGGATAGGCTCATCGTTATTTGAAATAAAAAACTCGCCTTTTGTTGATTCCACTGCCTTTTTCATTTTCTCAGCTTCGCCTCTAAACTCACTATTTTCAAGTACCGGATCTACTCCCACATAGTAGACACGAA
>JAHFTM010000063.1 GCA_023269335.1 Chlamydiia bacterium | reverse complement strand
TGGATTCTACTACTGTCTTGAGTTTACGTGAAGCTGGCTTCACTGAAACCACCATACCAGGCTGCACTTGAAATCCACGACGATCAACTTTCTTACCGTTAACCAGGATATGTCCATGAGCTACGAGTTGTTGCGCTTGAAACGGTGTATGAGCAAATTTCAAACGAAACACAACTGTATCAAGTCTCAAGTCAAGCATCTGCAAAAAGATTTCTGCAGTGTTTTTATGAAAACGTACAGCTCTTTTGTAGTAGTTAGTCAACTGCTTTTCTGTGATCATTCCAAAAGCTGCTTTGAGCTTTTGTTTTTCTTCAAGTTGAATACCATAATCTGATTTCTTCTTGCGTTTGCCCCCATGCTGACCTGCAGGATTAGCTTTATGTACAAGAGGATTACGTGTTCTGCCGAAGACATTAATACCAAAACGTCTAGCCACACGATTTTTAGGACTCGTATAACGAACCATTGTCAAAACTCCAATTCACACTAAATTTGGGGCCAAGTATTACACAATGAGAAGTTTTACGCAAGAAGTTATGTTCGAGATCCTAAGGAACTCACCTTTACTTATTCCAAGCACGAAACTCAACTTGAAAAGAAGCTCTCTTTTGTTCCCGTACAACCCGCTCAAAGCTCTGCTGAAAAGCAACAATTCTCTTCTCATCAATTTGTGGGTCCACAGTACGTTTTGCCCAAGCTTTTTTGAGATCTGGATCACCAACTGCCCACATCGCTTCGTTACAAAGTCGCACTATGAGCCTCTGAGGCAACTGATGCTGTGCTTTAATTGAGCTAAAGATACTTGTTATTTGATTACAGAAAAAGGTATCTGCTTCACGAGGACTGTTGTTTATAAGTTCTGGCACGAAGAGGGTAATTGATGAATAGTAACGACTCAAATCATGCTTTGTAAGAAGATCGTAAAGCTTTTCCTCATGGTGATAACTACGCTGATCAATAACCAAAGTATCGCCTTTAGTAGTTACAAAAGGGTACTCGACGGCATCATGCATTGGAAGAACTTGACGAATTTTTCTGTGAAGATAGGCGTCAAGAAGCGGGCGTATCTCTTCACATCCTTGATTTAATGCTGGACGGCAAGCAAACTGAAAAAAGCGATCAGCTTCTTCTTCGGTCAGCATATCAAATAAAGCTCCTATCGTTTCAACTGCATTTCTGCCACTTAAAGGACGAAATTGTGGTAAAAATCCCTGCTCTTTTGCATGCTGTAAAAGAGCTTCAGTACCTCGGGGCTTGACCAGCGTTTCCCAACCTTGTCTTGTGCTTAATCTCGTCGTCAATGCTGAGAGTTGATATTTTGCAACAAGTGCCGCTTCTTGCTCATTTTGTGGTATGAGCTCCTCCCTTTGGATAATACGAAGAATGCGCTCCATTATCTGTAAAAACTCTTGAGATGGAGGCTCTCCTAATTGGAACTGCCTATTAAGAAACTCACTACAAGCCTTTCGGACAGGTGCAAAATCATTCGCAAAACCCAGGGCAAACAACTCTTCCACATTTTGCGAAGTTACGGCATCAACTGAAATATGACCTGTGGTGAGCGCCTGTACAACGAGAGCAGCTGTCTCTTTGGTTTGGAATGAGAGATCTATATTGCGCTCGCTGCTGCACGGATTTTTATAAATTTTCTTTGTCATAGAGGAACTGTTTTGCAGCTGACTTTTTGCAATCAATTGCTCTTCAAGAGAAACTGTCCCTACTTGACAGTGAATAAATAGAGGCTGAAGCTCAGCACGCACGCTCCCCAATGGTTTGTGCATCATAGACTCAATTTGATCAACTACGCTTAAGAGATAGGCTTTTTTTTCTGAGGTTTCTGCATACAGATATTCCCTATTTACAATCTGAGAAAAAGCTGTACTAAAACGCGCCCACATAGTTGCATCCATTGCTTTTACTCCAGCTTGTGTCATACCCCCAAAGTAGTTCAGAAGTTTCACGAAGAATCCATTTTTTGCTTCTTGGGGCACTTTCTTTGAAAAATTTTTCACATCCTCAGCAATATCTACAGTAATGGCTACAACATCTTGTAATCTCTTATTTCCAAAGTATTCATATACTTGATTAAATGGGCTCACAAAATCACCTATATTGTTTGTAAATTACACTCTATTATTTGATAGATTAACTATAATATACTAAATTTTATATTTATAGTATACCATTTAACAGAAATAAATTGTTACTTTTTAATATTTTTCCTATCCTTTTTCTGAGCATGTGGCATGACAAATTTTTTTTAGGAATCAACACGAGTAGCGTGTATGAAATGTTTTATAGGCTTTCTTTTTGCCTGCTGTTTCTGTGTCTACGTGCAATGTCTGGGACCCGTCCTGCATAACTTGCATAAGTCAAATGTTTGAACAGCCTGTTCTAAGGAAAACTTAGCAAATTTGCCAAATGACAACGATCTAGTTGACTATTTGCTTTTGTCACCAAACGTGAAATAGAACTGCATCCCGTCCGAACAACAATAGCTCTTCAAAGTTTCAATTTGCTGCCTTTTGAACGACTTATGCAGTTATGCAGGCACGGCCTAGGGTGTTGATTTAAGGAAAAACCAGCTATCAAAATTGTGGTTAAATCATGTCCTGTTTTTGAAAATGGCGTGCTTGTAGCAGTCCTATCATCTGGACTAGATTTTCATTTTTGATAGTCTTCGAATTCCCAATAGCCAATACGACCCACCTTTTCTGCAACTTCGTTCCAAGTATCACCAGAGCATGCTTCTATTAGCTGTTTAACTTTATTAAAAATTCTTTCAAAATTATACTCTAAAACAATAAGAAAATGTCGACCTAAAAGGATGTCATCTTTCTTCAGTTTGGACAGTAACCATTGAGGTGTGCAAACTTGAATGGCAAATATTTCTTCACCACTCTCATTTTCTGGTCCCACCATAAATTCAAATAAAAAAGAAAAATTTCCAATGTTTTCAGGTGTAAAACTGTGAAAATCTTCTATGTCTGGGCTGCTAAATCCTTTTATTTTTGCTCTCATTTTAGTCCTTCTGGTGTATTCAAAATGTCTAAGTGACCATTACTTTGCCATCCATTAGAAATTTGGCCGTCAAATTTTCTTTGAAAATTGGCTTGTTTTTTTCCTAAGTTCTTCTTAAAAGTAGGTGGTCGATATTGCCTCATTCCATTCGCACTGATCAGAGCTGTTCCATCACGAGAAACTTTATATCCCTTGCCTACCCAAGCATAACCCATAGCAGTAGCTTGCTCTTGTGTCGCCACGCCAATACCAAAATTACCCTTTTCTTTAGAAGCTTGTCTAAGCGCTCCACTTAAATAAGCCCACTCGTCCGTGATTTTTGTCCCTGTTTTTACTATCCTAGACAAGCTCGTAGCCACCTTGTTTGCCCCATATGCACCTGCAACTAAAAGAGGGACCGCTTCTAAGCTAAATGAAGTTGTCGCACGAAATGCCTGATAGTGAATATTCGAAGGATCAATAGCAAGTTGGGCATGAATTTTTCTTTCGAGAAATGCTTCGTTCTTTGCTTGAGATAGTTCAAGCGCTTCGATTATGAGATCTCTTTCCATTGGGCTCAGGCGTTCATCTGAGGTGCCAATGTAAAATACCAGAGATTGAAAGCCATGGAACGTTCCTACCCCAAAATCAATTGCCCCATGGGCTATGCCTTTTAAAACACTCGCAATGTCACCCCCACGCTTACAAGTACGATGTCTTTCACAGTAGCAGTGCTTCTCATAGTTACCATAAAAATATTTTGTATTTATGGTATTGGACTCGGCTGTCAGTCCTGTCGGAGATAATGAGTGGCAACCGTAAGACATGGTAGCTTTTGAGGCAATGGAAAAATCGTGAAAAATTGCTTTTATCGTTTATGCAAGCGCCTTGAAGTTTTACGAAATTCTTTATGAAAGATGCGCCCGATAACGAATCTCAATCGGATCAGCAACAAGGGTTTTGATGTTTCGGCCATCCTCATATTCAAAAGAAAACGACTCTTTGCCATTCTCATCAAAGTAGCGATCTACCCCTTGACGCTTGCCATTTTTTACTGTGAGCGTACGCTTCAGTGTTCCATTTGGGTAATACAGTGACACGACTCCCTCAAGAAGACCCTCTGCATACATAAGTTGCGCTCTCAATATTCCATCGGGATAGTAATAGTTTTCGCTTCCTTGAAGCTTTCCATGCTTATAAGAGACCTCATGCAAAAGATGCCCTTCTTCTGAGTAAAACTGAGCTTTTCCCTCTTTTTTCCCTTCTACATACCAACTTATGGAACTTAAATGCCCATTGGCAAAATAAAACTTCGAGGGCCCATGCAACAAAGCACCTACAAAATATCCCTGCCAAAGAAGATGTCCCTCTTTATCAAAACGCGCCTCTTCTTGTGGCATCGGCTTTACATCACAAAATCTCACACCCACTTCATCGTCAATAATCGTCAAATAGCCATCAATAATATCGTAGGTACTCATGCTTTTCCTTTTTCCGCAATTTTGCTGCCCATTCTTTGAATAAGGATGTAATTGACTTTGGCGACCTCTCTTAGAAGGATAAGATGATCAAGCAAAAGTTTTTTTTCATACTGCTGCTGCTTTTTTTCAGAAAATGTCAGGTGCGCTCTGAACTGCTTTTTATAGTAATCAAGCTTGGTTCTCATCCGATCAAACACATCCAAGATATATTTAAAGGCAATTTCTTGATGCAGCTTCTCAAGCATAAGGATCGCTTGAGGATCATCTAATGGAGAAAGCGTTGCCGAATGTTTTGTGCATTCTGCAATCAACGCCTCTAAAAGCTCTAAACAGCGCTCCACACTTGCAAACATCTTACCAAGCTGTTTAAAAATGTCGCTCGGTGTACAGCCCACTTTCGGCACTTTTTGAATTTCAGTATGCACCCAGCCATCTAAGTCAGAAGAGTTTGTCAAATAACGCGCTGCAACATCACTGAAAGAAACATTTTTTACACCTTCGATGGGAATGCCTCCCTCTGTTGCGTTCAACAAGCGCAGCTTGGGATGCTTTGAAGCAAATTCAGAGATCCAGCGTCCTTCAAGAATCCATTTCCAAGCAGTTAAAATGGGGTTTCCCTCAAAGTCACTAAAATCAACTGCATCTTCATCAGAAAAAATGCGCTTTTTCTCATCCTCAACGCCTTGAGCATAGCTTTGACGATTTGTATAAGCAAGGTCATAGCCTACCAAGATAATTGGTCGGCAGCCAAGCGCGTAGGCAATCTCAATAATGAAGTTGGCAATACTATGACCACCTCCAAGCGTTTTCCCTTTTATCTTAAAGCGCTTTTCAAACCAGTCTGAAATATTGTATCCATCGCCACCTGGCAAATAAAGCTTTGGCCCTGAGACTAATCCAAGAGCCTCATTGAATGCACGATGGCGAAAAAAAAATGGGGTCTCAAAAGCCATATTCTGACGCAGCCTGAGATACTGCATAGGGTTAGGATCGATGGATGCCGCAAAATGCGGTGTGATGCCATTGTCAGTCAACGCATTGATAGCAGAACCTCCAGCAAAGATCAGCGCGCGATCTTTGAGCTCTCTTAGCCTATCTATCTGCTTATTCAAAGAAGGTCCCGCTCCAACAACGATTGCCGGTACATCTTTAAATGCCCCAAACAGAGCACTTGCCTTTTGCGAGTCCGGCAAAACAAGCAAATTGGGCCAGAAATTGCGAAAATAAGGAACTCCGTAGATGGTGTACTCATCGAGAATACAATGAGTGTCTGATTCTTCAAACAGCAGCCTGTTTTTTACCCCTTGAAACGTTTGCTTTTTTATTTTTTCATAATAGGGCAACACACCGACTGCCATCTTCTGCGGAAAAGTACTCCAAGCTATTTCTTGAAATACATCACCCTTACTTCCTTCCCCATGGCTAGTTTCTTCAATATGATAAAGATGGACTTGAGGATCTTTGAGAAGCTCTGTTGCCATTTCGGTTTCTAAAAAGCGCATAAGAGTTGCCAAGTCATCTTCTAAAAAAATAAGCGTGTGTTCCTTATTTTCCAAAAGCCATTGCCGAAAGGCTTGGTAGCTATATCCAAGGCCTATACCATAGATACAAATGATCTCTGTTTTTTCTTTTATTGACGCAAGAAATTCTTTTGCATAAGCGCTAGCTTCGCTTTGGGCGCCGCTTTGACTGTGGTAGTAATGATCTGCAGCTACGAGGTTCAACTCCCCAAGCTCCGTCTTACAAAACTGTAAAGCTGCTGAGTTCGTCAATGAAAAAAGAGCGCAGGCGCGTGGGTTTTTAATTTCGAAGTATTTGCAATTGGCAATAAATCTTTTCACTTAATTTTCCTTAAGATGGTCTCAAGATGTCGCTTCCACAGTTTCTTCATCTTCTGTGCCTTTGATCGGCTCCACATCTCGCGGCTTAAAGATCCCCTCATCACGAGTGCGCACGTTCCAAAGCGGGGCAAGCAGCATTGTAGCAACAGCACCGCAAAAAGCAAGGGCAATAAAAAAACCTGACCAACCAAATTCTTGCGTGATCTTACCAAACGGATATCCAGCTACAGCGGCTCCTAAATAGGCAACCCAACCTGTAAATCCACTTGCTGTCGCAGCAGCCTTCTTATGCGAAAGCTCTGCCGCTGCCATCCCAATCAACATTTGGGGCCCATAGATAAAAAAGCCAGCAGCGAAAATGAGACATGAATCAACTAGCATTACTTTTTCATTGAAGCTGCCTAAAAAAAGAAGTACGCAAGTGACGAGTAAAGAAAAGATAATGCACATAGGAACTCTTTTTCCGCTAAAAATAGTATCTGACGCCCAGCCAGCGACAAGACTGCCAAAAATGCCGCCGATGTCAAACCAGAAAATGATACTGCCTGCTTGGAGCTGCGAGTAGCCTTTTTGCTCTACAAGATAGAGTATAGACCAATCTCCAACAGCAATGCGAATGATATAGACGAAAAAATAGCTCACTGCCAAAAGCCAAATATAAGGGTTGCAAAGGACATACTCAAAGAGGATCTCTTTTACAGAAAGTTCGCGCTCTTTTCCTTCTTGAGCCGATTTCGTAGGGTAGTCATTGCGAAATTTTTCAATTGTTGGCAGCCCTAGTGACTGAGGTGTATCGCACAAGCGGTTGAGAAGAAAAAATCCCATGATGATGCTCACTACCCCGGGAAATATCATTGCAGAGCGCCATCCATAGTACTGCGCAAAGAAAGCCGTGATAATAGGAATGACTGCACCACCGATATTATGCGATGTATTCCACATTGACCACCACCTGCCGCGCTCTGACTGCGAGTACCAATGGGTCAAAAGCCGTGCACAAGCAGGCCAGCCAAAGCCTTGAAACCAGCCATTCAGACCCCAAAAGAGTGCGAACAAGTATAGTGACGAACAGAGACCAAAAAAAATATTGCAAATCCCTGTGACAAGCAATCCAAAAGCCATAAATGTGCGGGCATTTGATCTGTCTCCAATGATGCCGCTAACAAATTTACTTAAGCCATAAGCAATGGCCCAAATACTTGCAATGATGCCAAGATCTGCTTTATCCAAATGAAGATCGCTTATTAAGGCCGGCATTGCAAAGGTGAAACTTTTACGAGTGAAATAGTAAAAGGCATACCCGATAAACATGGAGTAAAACACACGAATGCGGAAATATTGATATTGCTTTTTGACGATTGTCGGATCCTCAATCTCGTCTTTATAAGCCGCTGGCTTAAACATCCTCATTTCAACAAATACTCCTAAGTCGGCAACCAACCTTTCCTACCACCCATGGACTTAAACTTGCTTTTACGTCGTTTTTTCGTTGCATTTTCATCACCTAAGGCCTCTAAATCCTTTACTTGTTCACGACTCCCCAAAAGAGAGGTATATACTCTATCACGAGCCTGCTCACAAGATGTCTGCAGTTGAGTGAGAGTATCTAGCAACTTCTGTTCAGGCCCACCAGTCTCTTGTAGATTCTTGCGAATTCCGGCTACATCTTCTTCTGATAAAGAGAGCGAATGCAATGTTTCAAGATAAGATTTATTCAGCATATCAATCGTCTCTTTAAGGCTCTTGAGCTGCGCATTGACTTCAGGAAACGAGACATTAGGAGCAAGCTCCTTTTTTTCGCACTCAAGTGCCAGGCGCACAAGATCTTCTAGTTGATGCACAAGCGTTGTCATATCTAGATTAGATGCTTGCGGCACAGGGGTTTTCTCAGGCGCCTTACTTTCTTCATTCATATGTTCTGTCTCCCCTGCAATCTCATAGGTGTTTCCTCTTTTGCGATTTACGCGAGATACGACTTTTTCTTTCTCTTTTCGGCTTTTCCTTCTCATTCAACAGGGTAGGCTGGCTGGGAAACTGCAAAACAGTTGGAGAGCTTCTTAAATTTGCTCTGAGTGAGGCGTCTACTCTATCACGAGCCTCTTTACAAATATGTTGCAGTTGGCCCAATTGAACAAGCAACTGCTTTTCTGGCCCTTTGAGCTCTTCCATATTCTTTCGGTACTGCTCGATTTCATTTTCTGACAAAGAGAGAGAGTGCAAAGTCTGTACATAGGATTTATTCAACAAATCAATCGCATTACGTAAAATGAGAAGCTGATGATTCACCTCTATAAATGAAATGTTTGGGGCAAGCTCTTTTTGCTCACACTCCAAAACAAGGTGTACAAGGTCTGCAAGCTGCTTTACAATCTCATTCATATTTACTGACATAGAATTTTGAAAGGGATTACCACTCTGAAAATTGCTGTTTTGTTGTTCCATAAATTTTAGCTCCCGTGTGAAATGAAACGTCTACACTTATCAATATCAAATAAAATTTTATTTTTGCAACCAAACTCC
>JAHFTM010000062.1 GCA_023269335.1 Chlamydiia bacterium | reverse complement strand
CCACATTTGGACTACTTTATATGTTGTTTGATTTTTTCTTTGAACTGTATTTTCAGCCTGCTTGATAACAAAATCTTAAAAAAATCTGCTTTCTTTTCACTGAAGTTAGTACAATGATCTTATGAATTTAAAACGACATGTATAGGAGAAAAGCAATGAAAAAATTACTGTTTTTTGCATTGTGGATAATGACCTGTTCGTCTCTGTTTGCAGTTGAGGCCTTTATCATCGAAAATCCTTATCAACCAGATAAAAACATTGAGTTTTTTGTGAAGAAGCCTGAAAGGGCAGGCTCATACCCAGTGATATTTTTACTTCATGGGTATCAACCAGAAGAAAATAGCAGCGGTGGGCGGCAGCTTGTTGACTACGGCTATTTGGATCGCTTTGTTGAAGAGGGTATTGTGGCAGTGTCCATCTCAATTCCAGGCTTTGGTCGATCAAATGGTGAGAGGGATTTTTCTGGGCCGGAATCTCAAAAAGCTGTAGCGTCTGTGATTGAATATGTGGCCTCACTTGGTTGTGCAGATCCTACTCGAATGGGCATTTATGGAATCAGTAGAGGGGCTACGCTTGCAAGTCTTGTACCTATCTACTACCCAGAACTGACTGTTCTCATTTTAGAAAGTGGAGAGTATGACGTGACCAATCGACGTGCGTTACTGCCGGAGTACTTGAGTGGGATGCGTGATAACTTGCTTCAAGAAGTAGGTGCTGATGATGAGGATTATATAGCCAGATCAGCGTTGTATAATACCTCGAGCATCCAAAGCACAACACTTTTGCTTCATGGAGAATTTGATGATCGTAGAGGTTTACCTTCGGCAGTGGCTCTACAAGCACAATTACTTCAAGAAGGAAAAGAATGTCTTTTAAAGATCTATCCAAATGAAGGTCATGCGCTTTTTCAAGAGAAATGGGATGCTATTATCCCTTTTGTAAGGCAGCAGTTTTTTAACAAGTATGGTATCGGAATCAAGATAACTCCGCCAACGCCAGCGCTTCAGATTTGCAAAATACATGCTGATTCATCTGCAAGTAAATCTGGAAGATTGAAAGTTGGAGATGCAATTTTAACAATCTCTCCGAATGATGATGAAGAGGAAATTGATGTGCTCGGCATGCCAGTCAAACAGGTTATCAGGTATCTTTTAGGAGAAAAAGGCTCACGAGTAAGGCTTCAAGTACAGCACTTTGATTTAACCTATGAAAATGTGCTGCTCGAGCGCGGTTAAAGTAAAATAGTGGCTTTTCTCTTAACGCAAGCGTTCGTATTGAAGCATGGGACCGAGAAGGATTGGAAAGACTCATTAGATATTGTGCTAGGCCTCCATTTGCAAGCGAAAATCTTAAATGGAATCATGAGTTATTAGTCTATCAGCTCACAAAGCCAACAGAGGGTTTACAGTTCATTCAGCTTCTCGTTTTAGAGTTTTTTGATAGGGTTGCAGCACTCATACCACCACCACGAAGCCATCTACATCATTATCATGGGGTGTTTGCTCCAAATGCTCCATTCAGAAAGCGTATCGTGGCACAGGCTGGTAAATTTCTGAAAGAACATACCCCGTCGTCTATTACACAAGTAGAAAAAAGTGAACTGAAAAAAAGCTCTTATTCATGGGCAAAGCTCCTAGCTAGAATTTATGATGTCTTTCCCCTTGTCTGTAGCTGTGGTGAGACAATGAAGATCATAGCTCTTATCACTAATCCCTTACCTTGCACGACACATTCTAGCTCACCTTAAGATCTACCAATCCTTTCGATCCCCTACCACACATATTAAAAGAATAGGAAAATGAGAGTCAATTAACAGCAGCAACTATTAAAATTATGAGTTCTATAAAAATCCACACTAGTAAACAAATTTATTGAATTAAAATAATCATTAGTATATAATAGTCCTATAAAGGCGTAAAATATTATAAACTTATGAGGTGACTTTATGGTTACGTTTGGCTCTAATGTTCAGTGTGTAGAAACACTGATAACTTTTCTTCCTTCTGCTGCAGAAGCGGCAGCCCAGAAACCTGCTCCTTCAGTACTCCGTTTTAACAAGTCAAAAGCAGGCATGGTTGAGAGCATGCGTGAAAATGGTCGAACTGATCGACTGAACCGACTCTATTCACTCATACCTATTCAAAGAGAAAGAAACCCAATAAGCCAAACAAAACAAAACCGGCTTCAGCGCATTGAATCCTTACGAAAATCCAAACAAGAACCACAAGCTGCAGCAGAAGCACCAGCACCAGCACCGGCACCTGCACCAAAGCCTAACCTGAGCAAGCAAAAAGCAGCACTTGCTGGCCAAATGCGCCAGGGAATAGATAAAATGAAACAAAGCGTTGAGGAGATAGCCAACGCGATTTTTCAAAAAGCACTGCATGAACTTGCTCGATCCGATGGAAGCGACGAAGAGTCCCATTTAATTTCAGCGGTGATGCATTCTGCTTTGGAAGAGGCAATTCTGAGCCTCAAGATGAAAGCTGCCTCTCATGCCAAAAAGTAGTTTGCCATTAAAAATAAGGAGTGAAGGCTATGAAATTGCTAGCCTTCACTATTTTAACGGTCATCGATTGTAGTTCCACCCTTCCTGATTCTCACACAGATAGAATCACTTTTTAACTTTATAAAAGATCAATTTCGCTCCTTTTTTTTGTAAAGCCCACTTTCATTATGCAGTACCTTTTTCAAGGCAGACTGCTCATATTTGTTCCGATGCTCAGGAAACCGCATCATAAGCTTCTCTTCAAACAACATTCTCACATGCACTTGGTCAACTGTTTTAAGCCATTTCTCTATTAAAATAAGCTCTATATCTGAATAATCGATCTGAGCATTGAACAATTTGACTTGCAAAAAGAGTGTTTGTGCATCTTCATCACTCGCAAGTTCTTGTGAGTCCACATGAAACTCATTGAACTTGGCTTGACAACAGATGCTATTTGTATCCAAATTATACAAACAGATCTTCTGTTTAACGTTTTTCAGCGCAGGAGAAATTTCTTTTTTCAAATGCATCATGAGGAGATCTGCATCAAAATTTTCAAGACAAATCACTCTCTTCATTTCCCTATTTTCAAAAAAACAGATAAACTGTGCAAGAGGCTGTGAGGGATGAAACGATGAGGTTCTTGCTACTGCCCGATTATGAAAGTTAGGTGAATAAACGATACGACTGTCGAAACAAGAAAACCCGTCTTCTTTGTCTTTTAGCTTTGCAAAAACAGGCTCCTTTTCAGTTCCTGGAGAATTTTTCCTTAAAAATTTTGCTTGGAAAAGATTTGCATCATAAGGAAGGTCGTCACACAACCAGTCTGATTCTCTTATTATCCTTGGAGATAGTTCATTGGTCTTTATTTCAATATCTTTCTGAACTTCGAAAATGATCTGATTTTGAACTTCTTGTTGACTGTCATAATCGCGCCTAACCCCCTTTAATACCACTGAAGGAAGCGACATAACATCAGGCAAAGGCACTTTGTCGACAATATCAACAAGTTCTTGGTACATTCGGCAATCTTGTGAGATTTGTTCTTTTTTCTCTCTCTTATGCATTTGCAGAGCGACAAGCGGATTCATTGCCTGTGCACAAGCTGAAAATGCTACGTTTGAAAGTTTGTTTTTCTCGCGCACAAATAGTACTCTCACCTCATCCCAAAGCCGTACTTTTTCTTTCATAGAAGTCAAAAGAAGCTTCGTTTTGCATAAATGCTTTTGCCTATTTTCTATACGTTGTTGTACAGCACTAAAAGCATCTTCTTTTTGTTTCAAGACTTGCTGCTTCAGCATGTAAATAAGTGTCGATTCTACGGTCACACTCTTCTCGCTTAGTTCAATGATTCTTGCAACTTCTTGAGAGAGTAGCATATCAAAGCGTTGACGCCCTTTTTCATAATTGCGAAGCCGATAACCACCTTGTAAAAAATCCTTAAATAACGTTTGCACGTCAACAGAAATAAGACCTTGACAAAGCTCCCAATGATCAATATCCATACCAAAAGCATGCACTTGATCATAAAACACAAAACGATCCTCTAAAGCTACTGTTCCATCGTAATCCGAAAGTAAAATTGGAGCTGATTTTTCGCGTAGACAAATGTATTTCTTGTCATCTTTTGTACCAAAGAAGACCACTGCTTGAAAGCGTGACTGCGGGTGGGTAAGTATCTGCCTTGCCACCTGCTCATTGGGAACACCTTTATAGTAAGCACCACAATCAATAAAGGCATTGTATCTTCCTAAAAGACCATCCTGAAACAGAAAAGAGATGTAGTTTCTATTTGCTGCGGGTAGATTTTTTACAAAACAGCGCGTATTTTTTTCTGGACTCATAATAAGTGCACAAGCTTTAGCTTCAACATCTGTACCAGAGATGACTTTTAGTCTCTCAGGCAAACTCATTTCATTCCATGGCATACCCGTAAAGCCTAAAACCTTTTTCATCATACTTGCTAGAGAAAAACCATCGGCAGAAATTTCCTTTTCAAAATAACCAACATTTCCAGCGACAAACTCGTCAAAATAGTCCCACACAGCAGTATCGCTACCATTAATCTCATCTTTGATAAGTTCGTAGTCAGCTTCATGAATCTTAAATAAGCCGCGCTTGTGCTTTTGAAAGAATTGTGGGCATAACTTATTCTCAAAATAATGACAGCTATTCGTATTTGCAAGCTCCCCTTGTGTTGCACTTTTCTTTTCTTTTAAATACTCAGCAATTGCTTGCTCTTGCAGTTTTGTAAGCCAATTTTTTACCTTCTCTTTTGAAAGGCCTTCAGAAATATATAGCTGCATTGAAGTAGCCAAAGTAATTTCAGGCTTAGAAAATTCAGACCCTTCATTTGGTTGATTTGCAGCTCGATAAGGAATTGCTATGACAGAAGATTTTTTCTCTGAAAAGCCATAGTTTACGTTGGCGCTGAGTTTAAGGCTATACGGCAGGATAAAAGTAAGAACCTCCTTTGCAAAACCAATCAATTCAGCTCGCTCTTTACTGTGAATCATAGCCTTTTGTAAGAAGTTGGGCCTATTTTCTGTTTTCCCAAGAACATACTCAAGAAATGCTGCTTGCTCTTCTTTGGCAATTTTCAAAAGTTTTGAGTTGGCTAGCTTTTTTGCCAGATCATCAATTACCTCTTGAAGCTCTCCAGCCGAGCAGAGAGCCTGTTTGTTTTCTTTGATCTTAAGAACCTTCGACTGTTTTAAAATACTGTAAATCTCTTTCATCAATGAAATAGAAGTCTTTGCTAGCGGACGAAACTCACCAATTGCCAGCTTCCTTTCTTTATTTCGCGCAAAAACTGTGTCTGCTTCATCTACAATTGCAACGGCTTGTTTTTCGATGAGCATTAAAATTTCTTCAATTAATACAATTCTATCATGTACCAATGAAATATCTGTTTCTAAAGCTTCCTCGAGTAACTGCTCATATAAAAGATCAAGATCCTGCAAACTTTGTGGAGAAGAAAGCAAAAAGCCTCTTTTTTCAATAAGCATCTTCAAGAGTTTGAGGAGCTTCATCAACTCCCTTTCTGTTCCATGCGTCTGAATATCAAAATCTAAAAAGTGCATTGGTTGCTGGAAAACTTTAAATGCTGTTTTCTTTAAAAACTCAGACAGACCAGCAAGCAGTGGCTTAGGTGCCACAATAATAGGCAGCATTTCACCATTGGCATAGATCTTAGCTAAATGAATTGAAAACACTGATGTCTTACCTGCACCCATAACTAGCTGAACAACAAGGTCTGTGTCGCTGCAAAGCAATGTCTGTAAAAGCTGAGACTGCTCATTATAAAGACGCAATGAGGTGGCATGCTCAAAGGCTAAAAAGTAAAAAGCATATGGATTATCTAGCTTATAGGCTCTTTGACGCAAAGCCTCCTTGACAAAAGAGTCACTCTCATCGCTTTGTTTTTCTAGAAGGCGACTTATATGCTGAGACTCAGTTGCAAACTGTAGAAAAGTAGCTATTTTTTGCCTCAGAGTATTTTGCACACTGGTAGTTAAAAATGGGTTACATTTTGCTATGAATGCTCTATCTTCTTGAAGAAAAAGAGTCAGCAGTCTAGCAAGTGTTAGTTCTGGAAATTTATTAGTTTGTAAATCTATCTGATAGCGGGCAAGCTTTAACTTATCTTCTGGATTTACAATAACGTTAGGGACAGAACTTGCCAAATGTTCAATCTCTTCTTTCAAAGTTTTCATCTTAGCTTCATAGCTTGTTTTCAAGCTCTCAAGCTGCAGCTGTATTTTTTGAAAATTCTCTGCCCATTCTGGTTGTGAGATAACTGTGTAGCTGACTCTATCTTCATCCACAAAGTTTTCTAAACCACGTATTTTTTGTAAAAGCAGCCGATCATCAGATGCTTTCGTTTGAAAAGAAGCACTTTTCACTTTTGGAGCAGCTATCTCCTTAAAAATTTTCGTAAGTGTGAGCTCTGTAGCAATACAAGAAAGAGGCTCTTGCAAAAGCGCTGGAAATGGCACAATAACAGGTGCTACTTTTTCTAAAAAGCAAGGCCTACCAGCCACTACTGTTGTTTGTTGCGGTAGCCCCAAACTTGACAAGCCCATTTTTTTTAACCCAACATGATTGAGCTTTCTAAAAAATTCCTGTAGCTTTGTAGTACTTTGAGCTGCTTCCAGATCTGGTAAATCAGGAACTTTTTCGGGAAAGTGTTTTGCAAATAATAGATAGGTTGCCAAGAGGATACTCTTGTGGCTGCCTTGTAGAGCAAAGCGAATTTCTCTTTCTAAAAAAATTCGTTTTTTTGCATCACCTGATTTTGCCCATGTATACAGCAAGATGAATACCTGCAGCCCACCTTCCTTCCCCTTGTAGACATCAGAAAGTGCAGAGAGCTGTGACAAAGAGGTGACGAAATAGCCTGCTGGCAGCTCTAGAATCTGCTGAAGAATGTCTTTGAATGCTTGGCTTTCTTGTCGTAATGTAAGTCTTACAGGCGCAAACTCTCGATCTAATAAAGGGTACACAAGTTGAGAGTTTACTGTGTTTTCGTTTAAGAGATTCAACCTGAGAGTCAGTACACAAGAAAGATTGCCCGCTGCATGTAATAAAATGAGCTCTTCATATTTATTTAAGCAAAAGTCATGTGGCACCATCTTCAAGCAATCTAAATAGCTTTCAAGAAGAATGCCTATACTGTCATCAATTTGGCATTTAAGTACATTTTCTGAAAATTCATTTTCATTCGTGATAAGTAAAACAGCAGCTCGCAGGCGAATAGCAATATCTTGAGGATCATTTGACTCGAAGTCTATTTGTAAAATAAACGACTTCAATAAAATCTCTTTTTCTTCGATGGTAAAAGCGCTTTTTGTCAAGGCAACTACTTTTTGAAGAGCTGTAAATGCCTTATCATAGATGTCCTGCGAAAAATAATAAGAAGCTACAATCAGCTCTTCAAGTATAGAGTTTGACGTAAAGCCATTTTCAGTAACTTCAAGGACAATATAAGCATTACTTGCATTACTTTTGGCTATTGGTGCTAGCGGATCTTGCGAAAGATAATATTTACAGCAGCCAGCTTTTGCAAAGAGCGCTTTTTTCTTACCACCTTCATTTTCTAAAAAAACACATGGGCCTTGAGGCTGTTTTTCAGCGATATAGAAGTTTGGAATTTGTTTACAATATATCCTGCTATTGGACTCTAGGTCAAAGTACAAGCCAAGATTTGCTATAGAAATTTCATAGAGCTCAAAAGTGTCTTCTGTTCGTTTTCCCCAGCTCTGAATATAATTCTCTAAGATGTCCACTTTTTCATTTTTGTCATCTGTATTTTCTGTTTCACTTTCATTTCCATCTGATAATAATCGAAATAAAAGCTCATAGATGTTGCGTTGAGGGCACTGCTTATAAAAGTCATCTTCTTTCTTGAACTGACCTTGAAATGTATCGAGGAGATACAGTCTTTCCCCATCTACTTCTTTACTTATAGTTGTGATTTCAAAATGATCTACTGCTTCAGAATCCATTTCTCCTTCTACTATTTGCTTAAAATCAATCTGATATCTAATTGTATGAGATTTACTTTCTACAAGGATATGGGGACTTATATCTGCTTCTTGGGAAATAAAGTAGTGACACTTGCCAAAGAAATTCTCCAGACTTATAACGCCATCATACTCCTCAATAACATGTAAGCTATGTGCAAACTTATACCAATGACCTTCTATCTTTTTATACAAATCATGTTCAACTGATTTTCCGCATAAAGACTTTAAAATGATTTTGTACTCTTCATTTCCTGATAGTACTGAGTACTCTTTAGACGACACGCAAAGTGCAGGCATCATTTTCTTGCCAAAAAACGTTACATAAGGAGACTGCTCATCTTCTAAAATTTCTTGTGGAAGTGCCTCTACAAGATGGCCATCCATGAATAGCGTTCCCTCTAAGAGATCTAGTTTGAATTTATCTTGTAAACAGCAATAATTAGGAAACTGCCCTACCACTAAAAATGGCTCTTTTGCATATTTTAGATATGAAAGGCACTCCTTCATAATTTGTTCGATAAGCGCTGGGCTTTTCTTCAACGCCGTGTGCATATCTTCTGCTTGACTGTAGGCTTTTTCTCGGGCTTTGTGCCAAAGTACTTTGATGATCGGGTCGGAGATGAACGCTTCATCGCCAATCAGGTAACGTGCCAAAATATAGTTTTGAAAGAAACAGCACATCTCTTTTGTAGATGAAAAATCGCTCTTTTCGAAGGGAGAAACTAGCAAAAGATAAATCAAAATCCGCCACTTTTCAGTGATAGTATCTCGTGTTAAAAGGCTTAGAAGACTCTCACATCTTTGCTCTTTGCTCTCTCGAGCTTCTTTTG
>JAHFTM010000276.1 GCA_023269335.1 Chlamydiia bacterium | reverse complement strand
TTTATGTGAGTTCTTGCAGATTTAGAACATCCATGCTTGTAAAATTTCAGCAGAAATTCAAGGTATGGGAGAGCACAGAAGCATATTTCGAATAGTGCCTGCTGTCACGAGGTGTAAGCTTTTCAGGCTTTTAAAGCTCCCAAATCGCTTCAAATCATCCGTACTCATAACAACGTCATGAGACAGTTCAGGAAAAGCGAGATACACTTTCCTAAGTTGTTTATAAGAGC
This sequence comes from Chlamydiia bacterium, assembly GCA_023269335.1. Taxonomy (GTDB): domain Bacteria; phylum Chlamydiota; class Chlamydiia; order Chlamydiales; family FEN-1388; genus JAHFTM01. Next base: position 2,465 of record JAHFTM010000276.1, on the reverse strand, counting down.
AAGTTGTGCGTTATCAAGGAGTGTCCTTTATTAGCCCGCTGGAGTAGTCGATCTTATTGTTTTTTACTGAGCTGTAAAACACTCGTGAACATGTACAAATTTCTATACATCAATAAAAAAATTCCATATACCTAGAGCCTATTTTTTAAATTTCTTTGGTTACGAATGGTTTTCACAGACAAGGATGAAAATATGCTCTCACGACACAGTGTTCATTTAGGTTCAATTGCGATAGCGCTGTTGCTGATTTGTCAAGGAGCTTTATTTTCTGTTGGTGGGAATTTTAAGGAAAAAGGCGAGCTATATTTAGAAGAAGCCCAGCACAAGACCTATGGAGAGAAAGGAGAGAGAGTAGTGTCTTGTCCAGCGGAAGTAAAAGGGCCACCAGAGCAGGGAATCGCCCTAGTATATGCCAACGTTTATAATCAATCTCGAAATCAGGTAGGCAGTGACGCAGCTCCAGGAGCTCCCTTTCTTTTTTTTGCACATGAACCTGCAACTACTCCCGGCGTTGACCTGTCGAACATAGCTACGACTGGGGAAATCATGGTGCTCAATTCAGGTTTTTACACGGTACGCTATGCTGTTTTTATCGAATCACAAACAAACCTTACCACAGGTCCAGTATTTTTAGGTGTAGGGTTGGTTGCTAATCAACTAAATCCAACGCCAAATGTTGCTGCTGCAAATGTCACTGCTAATAGTACAGTAGGTATTACATTGGGTGTGGGGCAAACAAGTGGGAATCTTACCTTTACAAATGAGTTGATCCATTTTTGGTCTGCAGGTGATACGATTCAGCTTTACAACCTGGGTGCAGGGATTAAATTTTTACCTGTAGCTGTGGGTCCTGCAACAGGCGCCTACCTCACTATCCAGCAGGTGAGTGGGCCGCTTTAATTTTGATGACAGCCCAGAAGATGATCTTTAGCTAAAATCCTCTGAAGCTTGTCTACTCTCGACAGAAATTCTTAATCTATGTATTAAAAAGTTTATTATATACTTTAAGTGAGGGGATCTATGCAAATCACACCTAATTCTGGCGCGTCAAGTGTTCCCGGAGCAGGCCCTCAAGATGCAGGAGCTATGGAGAGAAGTATCCGTGAGAGGCTCGATCAACTCAAGCTAGACCTGAAAGCAGAAAAGCCTTTAAGGAAAGTCGACATGAAAGAGCTTACAACTCTCAATCAAGAGATTGAAACATTGCGTACACTGGCAGGAGATACAAGAGCGGAGAGTTTGCTATCTAGCCTAAGTGATGTGCAAAATCGCCTCATTGAAGTGCATTTACCAGAATTACTGCCACAGATAGCTAGGCATTCAAGAGAGCCTGTGGCCTTCAGCAAAGTTGCCGACTTATATACAGCTGTTGACTCACGTGTTAAAAATGGCCTTGCCAAACTAGATAAGGACTTTGCCATGGTGCAGATTAGAGGCGATGGCCACTGCTGCTTTCGATCCATGGGCTATGGGCTTGCAGCACAACTCGTCACACCAGAGGCTGCAAAAAATAAAGAGACTCTCCAACAATTTGAAAAATCCTTAGATGCCATGGCGGAAAAAGTGAAGGCGCAAGGTGGCAACATTCAATCAGATGTAGATGCTCTCAAAGGCCACTTGAGATTGCTTGAGAAGGGTGCTATAACAATTAACGATCTTGTAGGTAGCAACGAATTTGTTGCTCTTTTAAGAAGTTTAGTTTGCACGCACATCGAAAAGCTTGCTGATAAAGATCTAAGAGAGACAATCGCTGGTATGAGTACACGCGCAGATGAGCTGCATCTCTCAGAGGATGAGAGAGTGGCTTCTTATTTGACCCGCATGAAAAATATGAACAGTGCCGAATGGGGAGATGCCCCGGAGATTCGTACCTTTGCTGATATTTTCAACGTCAGAGTTGGCGTTTTGCACGCCGAAGATATTGGGCGTGGTAGAGTGCCTCTTGCTGATGATAAGGTGTATGGTCCAAAAAACAGCCCCTATCAACTCTTGCTTCTATATAGGCCTGGGCATTATGATGCTGCCCTTCGAAGATAGTTTTCAGATGGTTTTTTATTTTTTATGCTAGAAATCGGCGCCTCCTTTCAGGCTCATGTTGAAAAAGTTGTTTTGCACGGAAAAGGCCTCATCCGCTATCAAGGATGGGTTGTTTTTGTTGACGATGTCATTGCAGGTGAAGAAGTTTCAGTTCAGATTACTCAGAAAAAGAAGTCTTACTTTCTGGGCAAACTTCTGTCAGTTATCACGCCAAGTCCTGAACGTGTAAAGCCCAAGTGCCCCTATTTTGGCATCTGCGGCGGCTGCCAGCTTCAGCATCTTGCCTATCCGGCACAGGTAAAAGTGAAAAAAGAATGGGTACAAGAAGCGCTGAGCCATAAAGGCACACTTCAAAATCCTCTTCAAATCATTGCAGCTGAAAAGGAGTGGGCCTACCGTCAAAAAGTAACTCTTCATTTTGAAAGAGA
>JAHFTM010000061.1 GCA_023269335.1 Chlamydiia bacterium | reverse complement strand
TCAAGGCGCTCAGTAGGCTTATTTGTCAGGCCTATTTTTAAAAGATCAGAATGCAGTACTACAGGCACATCCGGGAAGCTTTGACACGCTTTTTTAAGATCTTCGACCAATGTTTTTTTTGAAAGAAAAAGAGACATCAATTTGAAATCCCACCATCGACAACAATCGTCTGACTAGTGATAAAAGAGGCCTCTTCTGACAAGAGAAAGCGCACAAGCGGAACAATATCTATTCCTTCGGCAAGTCTACCAAGCGGAGTTCTTCTTTTAATCTGCTCCAACTGTTCATCACTTAACGATGCAGAAAGATCTGTTCTCATATAGCCCGGCGCTACTGAATTAACTGTAATGCCGCGGCTGCCAAGCTCACGAGCAAGGCCTCTTGTAAAGCCATCAAGGGCTGCTTTCGTAGCTGAATAGACTGCCAGGCCGCTATAGCCACGCAAACCGCAAATAGAGCTGATATTCACAATTCTACCCTTTCCTTCTTCTTGAAGCATCTTTCGTAAAAAAAGACGGGTCAGCATAAGAGCACTCGTCACATTAACTTCCAACATCTTCATGATTTCCACTTCAGGCAAAGTTGCCAGCACCCCCGCCTGCACAATAGCTGCATTGTTGATCAGGCCATAAAGGTTACTAGAGCGTTTACAAGCCTCTTCTACATAGTCTATGAGCGCTTTGCCATCATGAATATCTAGCTCGGCATAATAAAAAGAGTCAGGGTAGCGCTGCAAAAGTTCATCCATTTCAGCTGTCTTTGTTCGGCTGAAAGTAGAAATGAAATAGCCAGGATAGTTTTTATCTTCTAGTAAACTTTGGCACAGGCTGTAGCCCAGCCCTTTAGAGCCACCTGAGATGATGATATGCCGTTTATTTGGGTCGTATTTTTTTTCCATTAGCCGAAACCTCTACATTGGAAACTTGTTGTATAAATCGGGGAATTTTAAAATCTGGCAGAAGCCCTCTCAGCTGCTTATACAGGAAGTCGGAATCAAAGCTACAGCCTTTTTTCATGACGACATCAGCAGCTACGATGCTGCCTGTAATGGGACTCTTTTTTGCATAGACGCACGCATCAAAAATTGAATCAAGTGCGCAAAGAATGGTCTCTATCTCTTCAGGATGTACCTTCAAGCCCCCCACATTGATCACCTCATCTTGCCGACCAAGAAAATAGATGCGCTCACCTTTTATTTCCACAAGATCGCCTGTATCTATCCAGCCATCAGCTGTACGCTTTTCTGGAGCATTGAGGTAGCTCAGCATCCCATAAGGCGATTTGACTTTTAAGCACCTATCTTCAAGTCGTAGCCCAACCCCACCTCTCTTCTCAAGAAAGGCTAAAGGAAAGCCTGCCAGACCATCCGAGACAACGATCGTAGTTCCAGCTTCACTGGATGCATAGATATGTGTCAGTCTTTTTGGTTTGAAAAATTGCTGGACGAGATCGAGCACATCTTGATTCACGATTTCTCCACCAAGCGTTGCCTGCTCTAAAACAGGCGGGACAACTGTTTTTGACCAGCTGCTAACAAGCATCTTCCAGTAAGTAGGGGTGGCACTAATAACAGATATTTTATTACGCACAATTCCAGCTGCCATTTCTTGATCATTCCCTGGATAATAAATCGATCCATTGTTGAGATAGGCAGAAAAAAAGACCTGCAAGCCAGCATAGGTGTAGATAGCATAGCTCATCAGCCAGCTATTGCCTTCCAATTTTTTAGCTTGCTTTGCTGAGTGCTGGATTGTCTCCCAGCTATGCTGGGTGATTTTTGCAGGCCCCGTGGTTGCTGAAGTAAAGATGTACAACGCGCCAGTATCTTTTGTACAGATCGTATGAGAAAAAACTTTTGTTCCAAAATACCCCTCGTGCTCAAAAAGAAAAAGCGTGTTGTGAAATTTTTTGCACAGTGCCTCTACCTCCTCGTCACTATAGTAAGAAGGGCAGATAAATAAATGGTTTTTATGGTGCCAACTGGCAATGAGTGCCACATTAAAAAGAAGCGGGTCTTGGCATCTGATAAGAATATGTGAATGCTCTGCAAAAAGAGCGTCGTACTGCTTTACAAGTGCAACAAATGCCTCTCTTGTCACAACTGTAGTGCCAATGATGAATAAGGAAGAAGAATCATTCATACAGCTTGGCAAGCTCTTGTATGGTGCGAAACTGAATGAAGCCCTTAGCAAAAGGCGTTTTTTCTGTTTTTTCTTCTAACATGATCACCACTTGTGCCAGGTCGAGTGAATCAAGAGAGGTGTCTGCCAGTATATCGGTAGTTGGAGTAAGTGCTGTTTCTTTTCTGCCATTCAGCTGCATGACTTTTTTTATGCATTCAATGGTAAGTACAACTCTTTCGTTCATTGTTAGACCTGTTCAATTACTTTTTCAGCATGTAAGAGGCTGGCAATTGGAATCAACTCGAAAATTGAACAATTGAGCTTTTCAGCAATAGCAAGAAGATCTCTTCTTCCATCTGCATAGACCAAAAAGTTCATCATTAGACGTACATTTTTGGCAGAATCGCGTGTTGACAGGCTTGGATAAAGGCCCCGCTTGCCAAGCTGCGGCTCACAAGGAAAAATCGCTCGATAGATATGGTTGTGATCGAGTGCCTCAAGGCATTTGAGATACATTTGTAAAGAGCCACATAGCGCTTCAGCACTTATAAATTCTAAGTTATCTAATGAGGTGTGGTACTCAGGATAGCTGCCATATTTAGAGCGCATCAAAGAGCCGATAGGTAAATCGATTCCAGGCGAGCAGTACTGCCGCTCATCGCTTCCTCTCTCCAAATAAGAGTAGATAGCAAATGGCTGCCCAACACTAGAGAGAACATGCTTTGTCATACGGTCGGTAAGGCTTGACTCTTGCCTAGATTCTAAATAGGAAAACGGATGCTCATTACCCACACAGGTAACCACGTAACCTGCAATGACATTTTTCTTTAACATTTCATAGTGCTGACTTAAGTAGCAGATCGAACCGATAGTCTCAGGGACAAAAACAAAACGGTAGCTATAAAAACGCTCATCCTGCTTTTTTTCTAAAAGTTTTTTTGCCAAAAAAGTTGCTACCACTGGCCCTGAAAGCTCATTATTAGCAAGTGATGGATGGCATATATAAGTAGAAATCAGAATCTCTTTCTTGCTTTTTCCTGGGATGAGAATGTCTGCATAGGTAAGTGCCCCTGGTTTAAGTGAAGAGTCGATTTTAACATCGTAGATTACATCATTTTTTAATTTTTTACGCTCATTGTCAGCAAGACAAAAGCCCCAACGAGGCTCATAGTAGCTTGTGACATAGGGAATAGCATCCGGAAGTTCCGGAAGAGAATGCAGATGCGGGGCAAGCTCTTGCAAGGTAAGTTTGCCCTCAAAGGGCAAGCTGTAGCCCATGACATGCAAGTTGTTTTTCTGAAAGTCGACCAGACGCTTTCCATTAGGCGCTTTGATGAAAGCATCGGTGATGTTCCACTCATTTGGTACTGTCCAGTCAAACGCTATCGTACCGGATGGAACTTCATGGATTTGTAGTTCTGGAAGATGCTCTTGAATAAGCGAAAGTGTTTGCCTTACTCCATTGCCAGTGATGCTGCGGCAGATAGGAAAAAGGCTCACGGCAAGCTGCCATAAATCTTCTTTTTTCACAGGTGGAAGCTTTTTTTCGAGATCATTTTTCACACTCATCTACTTTCTCTTTGCATAGAATCGATAGCAGCTAACGCAGTTTGTCGTCAATGATCATCCGGGTACTGGTTCCATTTTCAACGGTTCACCACATATACCCCGTAGAAAGCTTGTCATAGCCTGAATATCTCTAAATTTTGCTGTTTTCTCGCCTTTATCTTTAGGACTGGTATAGGTGACAGTGTATTTGCCATCACTATTTTTTGTGATAACCCCATCCGATATTATAAGTGTGCCGCTATTGCGCGCATCGAAGGTTGCTGCTGCAAAAAAATACTGCTTCTCTTGAAGAGGGTCTTTCACAAGTAAAAAAGCTCTTTTTCCTACAGGTATCTTTGCTGGAGCTAACAGTTCAAGCTGGCTTCTTAATTGTCGAAAATTTCCCGATGAAACAGGTAAGCCGCCAAAAGTATCTGGCGGTGGTGATGTTTTCGGAGGAGGAGGTTTCGTTTGCACACCTGCTGCAGGAGGGGCTGTTAGCAGAGGAGCCGGTTTAGGAGCCTCTGGCTGAGGCGCTCTTGCAGGGGCCTCTGCTGCTGTAACAACAGGAGGAATATTTGCTGCTGCGGCAGCTGATAAAACTGGCTGTGTAGATGCTAAAGGCGCAGATGGCGCCTTGTTTTGAGCTAATCTGTCTATTGGCTTGCCATATTGTGCACTAAGGGCTAAAACCCAGTTATTAACAGCCCGAGGCCTATTTAGAATGGTGATTCTTTCAAAATCTCTTTCATGAAATTCATGAGTAAGCTCAGATTCTGTAAAATCGACCCCTCCAGGCATTCTAGGTTCTGTAGAAAGCAAAAATAATTTTTGAGGTCGCGCCTCATCTGTGTACAGCATGAACATTTTTTTCTGGCTTTGTTTGGAAATTTGCTCTCCCAAATACTGCTCTGCCTGTTTTTTGCTCATCACCGTACATCGCTCTTCGAGAAACCGTTCTACCTTCACTTGAAACTCTCGATTTGGATCGCTTACAACTGGAGGCTCTACCCTTGGCGGTTGTGCACGAACAGGGACAGCTGGTCGTTGTGTTACCGCCTCCTCTGGTACTGCGAACATATTGTATGGCTTAGCAGGCTTAGCTGGCGCTGGCGCAGCTTCATAAGGTTGCGCTACCTTCGAAGCTTTTTGACGAGACTCATTTTCAATTTTACTTTCTGTGCCCTTAATTGCTTTCCTTAAATCAGCTTCGAGTTTTTCAAGTTTACCCAAGCCTCCAAAAGATCTGCTCAAAGGGGCTGAAAGCACAGAACTGGCTACTTTAGCTTTCAACGTATTGACAAACTGTAGTAACACCTTTTCCGCTTCAGCAACTTTACTAGGATCTGTTAGATTTTTTAATTTATTTCTACAAGATTCTACAGCCTTAATTGCTTCAGCTATTCTTCCACTGCCCTTTTGAAAAACTTTTGTTACTTTTTGATCTGTTCCTTGTGCTAAAGCTTTTTTATTCAGCCTCCACCCAGCGTTCAGTTCAATTTTACCACTCTCATCATTAAATTGAGGAAGTGCAAAAAGCTGGCTTGCATCAAATCTATCTGGATCAATCGTTGACATAAAGTTTTCTCCAAAAAATGAACTCTCTTTTATTCAATACCTTAATTGAACAATATCAAATAATATTTTTAATTGCACTCTATTCTTTGTTTTTATGCTTATAGAGAAATATGCTATGTTTCAGAAAACAGCAGGAGTCTCTATGTCAAGTCAAACTGGAAATGGTCCCTTTGAAGGAATTTGGACAGCACTCTGGACACCTACCGACGAGAGCGGAACCCTGAAAAAAGAGACACTCAACAGCCATCTAGACTTTCTCTTGGCACGCGGGGTCAACGGTATCGTTCTCTGCGGCAGCACAGGTCAATTTCCCTATCTCAACGTAGCTACTCGAAAGGAGCTTGTTCACTTTGTTGTAGAGAAAATAGGCCCAAGTCGCGTGTTTGTAAATATTAGCGATATTTGCCAAGCAAACGTAAAAGAGCTTGCCCTGCATGCCAATGAAAAGAAAGTAGCTGCTGTCATGCTGCTTCCCCAGATATACTACCCCTATGAGCCGCTTGACCTGACTACCTATTTTGTCACCATGGCAAAAATCGCAGGCCGCCCGCTCATCCTTTATAATTTTCCTGAATGTGCGCGCAATAGAATTGATCTTGAAACTATCGACAATGTCTCAGGGGAAGTACCACTACTAGGGATCAAGCAAAGCGGAAGTGATTTTGCCTATCAGCGCCAGCTCATTGACCTGGGTAGAAAATATGGCTTTAACGTCTACTCCGGCTTTGATACAAGACTGCAAGAAGCCCTTACTTTAGGCGTGACTGGCAGTATTGGCGGCATGTCTAACGCAATCCCTGAACTTATGGTACAAATCTATCAAAGCTTCAAAAAAAATGACATAGCAGCCTTGAAGGATGCAAGCGACAAAGTAGCTACTATAGGACGACTACTTTCACGAGTGCCCTTCCCCCTCAGTATTGCAGCTTTAATGGAAGCCAAAAATCTAGATCACGGAGCCCACAAAGAAATTTTATCTCCAACGACACTGTATGAATATGGTGAGCTCATCCGTGCTTTTCGTGAAACTTTGGCTCAAATTTCTACTTGAAAAACTGTGTCCGCATCTATCAGACTCAGATTTGGACTACTAGGTTGACACCACTAGAATCATTTCTTGGTTTGATTTGATACAAAAAAACCAATTAAAATAATTTAATATAATAATTATTTTACATAATTACATAATTTGCTATTCATACGTTTATTGAGAATAAACTATAAATGGTCTATCTTATGAAAAATAAACTTGTACTACTATTGACTATTTTATTAATGCAACTCTTTACATTCAAAAGTATTCATGCGGCTCAAACAAAAGCACCGAAGAATAGCGAAAATGTAGCTCAAGAAGATTTGAACCCTAACCACTATTTTCTTCCTGAAAAGAGTCCTTTGAAAAAGATCCTCAACAAAATCTTCTTAAATCCTCAGGTGCTGAAAAACAAAACTACGTTTCATGCTGCCGGCTTTCAGACTGTTTTCTTCCGAAAACAAACGAATAATCTGCGCATTGCCAAGCATCCACTACTACCCGGCTATCTTTTTAAACTCTATCTTAAAGAAGAGCGTGTACTGCCATTTCAAGAAGAGCAAGTTGGCCTGATACGGCGTGCATTTATAGCCTCAGAGATACGTAAAATTGTGCAACAGCACAAACTCACATCTATCACAGTAGCAGACAAATGGATCTACAAGCTTCCACAATATAAGGGGGAAAAAGCACAAACAACTTATGTTCTTGTGGTGAAAGATATGCAGCTTGCCAAACGCAGTAAAAGTGAAAAAATGTGGAGAGATAAAGCTACTCGAGCACAGCTCAGAGAGCTGCACCATATTCTAGGCGCAGGTTACGCTTCTGCATCTATTGTAAGGAATATTCCCTACACAAAATCAAAGAAATTTGCCTGCATCGATACGGAATATTCAAAACAGCAGTTTCCCTTAAAAAAACTGAAGCGGCACTTTTCGCGAAAAAATAAAAAAAGATGGAAGAAAATTTGTAATGGCAAGTAACAAACGTATTGTCTCATTACTTGTTCTGATAGAGAAGATCCCACATCAACTTAAACTGCGGGCAGGAAACTAACAGCTCATCTTTTGTGCCTTCAGCAATCTTTCGACCCTTATCTAAATAAATAATCCGATCGGCATCTTCAATTGTCGAAAGACGATGAGCAATGATAATCTGCGTTATCTGCCCTTTCAAACCACGCAAAGCTTGCTTGATATGCTCTTCAGAGACAGCATCTAGCGATGAGGTGGCCTCATCCATGATCAAAATAGGTGCTTTTTTGACAAGCGCTCGGGCAATAGCCAGACGCTGCTGCTGACCCCCTGAAAGGGACTTCCCAGCTTCGGCAAGCACTGTGTCATAGCCCTTCTCTAAGCGTAAGATAAACTCGTCCGCATGGGCGCTCATCGCTGCACTTTTAATTTCTTCTCGTCCATAAGCTCTTCCAAAGGAAATATTTTCAGCTACCGTATCGTAAAATAAAAAGGGCTTTTGAGGCACAAAGGCTATCAGTTCACGAAGTGATTTTTGCGTGTAGGCAGCAAGCGGTTTGCCATCGATGTGAATTTCACCTTTTTGAATATCATACAGGCGCGGAAGCAACATTACAATTGTTGACTTACCAGCCCCTGTAGGTCCTACAAGAGCCACCTTTTCACCTCTCTTGGCTGTAAAACTTAAGCCTTGGAGTACCGGATCTTGTCCATAGCCAAAGTGCACATCCTTGAATTCAATAGAATCTTTCAACTCTGTTAAGTCACATGCCCCATCATTATCGTTGATATGTGGCTTGAGATTCAGTACTTAATACATGCGCTCAGAGGCAGCTATGCCACGCTGGATCCGTGCATTTTCTTCAGCATATTTTTTTACCGGTTCATAGACACATGAAAGTAATCCGCAGTAAAAAAGCACCTCATGCAGCGGAAGATGCAAACCATAAAGACCATAAAGAAGTGCGGTAACCAAGCAAAAGATACCAATCGTGTGCAGAATAGGCCTGGATGCAAGATCATAGCGGGCACTTTTTTTCTCTAAGAGCGCCATCTGTTCATTTTGTTCTGTGTACTTTCTTAAAGAAAATTCTTCCATAGCAAAAATTTTAATTGTTTGAATACCTGAAAGAAATTCAATGAGCACCGAAGCAAATGTTTCCTGCTTTTTTTGAATTTGTCGCGAAACTTTGCGGATGCGATGTGCCAAAAATATAATCGGTATAATGAGAAGTGGAAAACCAAAAAAGACCGCTACAGAAAGCTGCCAACTGACCACGAAACATAAAATGAGTGTGGAGATAAAAGCAAATGGAGTTTGCAAGTAGTTGATAAGCATGGAGTTAATGCTGTCCGCAATCATGTATGCATCGTTGACCACTCGCGAGGAAAGCGCACCTATATTATGGTCTTGGTAAAAGCTGATCGGCAGCTTTTGCAAATGCTCAAAATAGCTCTGACGCATATCACGACTAATGCGGATGGCTAAAAGCTTGGCGCCAAAACGTGAACTAAACAAAGTAAGGGCCTTGAAGACCGCTACACCTATAAGGGCAACAATTAACCAAGTGACACTTGATTCGATAGGAATCAGTCGATTGACAA
>JAHFTM010000275.1 GCA_023269335.1 Chlamydiia bacterium | reverse complement strand
TCAAAAAGAGCCTGATAAAAAAGCCAAAATCTTTTCTTCATTTGTGTATAACAAGCAGGGTCTCGTTACAAAAGCAACCTCTTGTGATGATGTCACTGTAGAGCGCGCCTATGATGGACTTGGGAACATTACTTCTGAGACTATTAACGACCATAAGGGCTCAGTCTATGCAACAGGCTATCTTTATGATCGTTTAGGACGAGTTACAGAAATAAAGCTGCCATCAGGAAGCCTGGAGTATCATTATAAAGGACTTTTACAAACTACAATTATCAGAAGAGATGCAAGTAAAAAAGAGCTCTATCAACATCAATTTACTTCACATAACGCAACAGCAAAAACCACACAAGAAGAGCTCATTGCAAGCTGTGGCATAAAAAAAGTAGGTTATGAAAAGGGGCTTTTAAGCTTTTTTGAAAGCACTTTTTTCCAAGAAAAAATCACCTCTCGCGATGCCATCGGCAACCCTTTGAGCATAGCAAAAAATGGAAAAATAACTCAATTTGCGTATGATCATTTGGGTAGACTTGCAAAGGAAGAACGAAAAGAAAAATCGATTACATACGAATATGATCCTCTGGGCAATCTGCTGAAAAAAAATGAGCAGAGCTATAGCTACAACTCATTAAATCAGCTGACGAGTGACAACACATCTCACTATCACTATGACCACTATGGCAACCTTAGTACAATTACTGCAGCTCTTGAAACAACGACCTTTTCCTACAATGCAAGCTCACAGCTGCGCTCGGTAGCAAAAAATGACAAAGAGCAGGTCAAGTATTGCTGGGACGCCTTCGGCCGCTGCCAAAGCATCTATAACCCAGAAACAAAAACCTACAAGCGGCTCCTCTTCGTTGGCTCAACAGAAATCGGTGCTGTCAATGGACAAGGCAACCTTCTTGAACTGAAAATTCCAGCAGCCGTTACACAGAGTTCCGCTGATGGCGTTGTTGCCATCGAACTTCAAAAAAAGGTCTATCTTACGCTTTGTGATTTGATGGGAAGTGTGGTTGCGCTTATTGACCCAGATACAAAAAAAATATGTGAATCCTACAGCTACTCCGCGTTTGGTGAAGAGGAAATTTTTAACGCTCAAAATGAAGTCATCACAGTTTCTGTCACCAAAAACCCCTGGCGCTATCGCACCGCAAGGAAAGAGGAGGTAACTGGTTTTATTCTTATGGGCTATCGCTTCTATGCACCCACCTTGCAGCGCTTTATTTCTGAAGATCCATTGGGGTATTTAGTAGGCCCAAACCTCTACAGCTATGCCGAAAATAACCCCTTGCGATACAGCGACCCAGATGGCTTAGCTCCAAGGCCTGAGCCTTGTATCTGCCATGAGCACTGCCAGTGGTTTGACACTGGCAAGTGTGCGCATGGAGGCAGCTCAAGTTTTGATGTGAGTAGTGTTCCTAAAAGAACTAAAAGCGGCAGCTCAAGCATACAACACTTACTTGCGCTGAAAGACCAGTGGGGAAGAGTGCTTTTATCGAAAATAGCGCGAAATCATAGGAAGATTAATCAACTCAGAATTGGCTGTGTCAATAAAGATAATCCATTACCTGCGGGCCGAATTCTTCTGATCAACGGAATCTTTACTTCATTCCAAGAAGTGTATCAGCATGCTGACTATGTAAGCCGAATCGCTGGGGGGAAAAGAATAGACTACATATACAATAACTCAAACGGCCTGAGCGACCTTGTACGTGCAGGTATAGCGCTACGCCTCCACTTTGTTTCCGAAGCTACAGCGGCACTTTACAATCAACTGACGCAACTCGCTGAATCAACAAAAGACAATACAAAATTTCTTATTATATGCCATAGTGAAGGGACAATTTGTACAAGAAATGCCCTTGAAATGATTACAAACCAGCGTATACGTGAACGATTTATTGTTGCTGCGTTTGCGCCCGGTGCTTATGTTGGAAAAAAACTCTGTTTTCATCGTACCCACTATGTGAGCATGCGAGATATTGTTCCTTGGTTTGATGAAGTAGGACTTATCATGAACTGGAACTCGATAGAATTTTTGAAACCGGACAATAAAGCCCCAATATTCGATCATTTTTTTAACAGTCCTACATATTCCACAGCCTTAAAGGATGAAATTAATAACTATTACAGAAACTTTGCGAGTAAAACATGAAAGTAAAAAAGATAATTTTGTTTATTATTCTTCTAAGTTGCTGGAACAATCTACTGTTATTTGGGGAGATCGATTGTAGAGACGAAGAGGACATTTGCAATGACGTGACCAATGAAGCTACAAAAGAGATTCAAGAAAAGTTTCCTGTTTTTTGTTGTGGCTCTGGCGGAGCAGGCCTAGGTGGTGTAACGCGAACAACTTTCCTAGCATTTCAACTCACTCGATTACTCACAATCGAGCAAGCGCGATTTTTGGCTGTTGCTTGGATGGAGATTCTTTCCAAGCATTTGAATGGTTCTAAAGAATTGCGACCTTTTCTTGTGGAATATCCATTTCCACCTTCATGCATTGAATTTAGCTGTTTTGTTTATAGAAATGAAAAACTTACAAATCATGAAGGAGATTTAACTATCTTTAGTATAAGAAAAGGCAAAATAAGATATGAAACACATATTAGTAGCACAGATTGGAAGCTAGCGAAAATGGAAGATTATGAAGAAGCCAAGCAAATTGTGCTAAAGGAGCTTCAGGAAAAAGGATACA
>JAHFTM010000274.1 GCA_023269335.1 Chlamydiia bacterium | reverse complement strand
TTACTTCCATGGAGGAAATAGTTAAATTTTATTTATATCAATATCAACAAAACTATGATTCAGAACAAATCGTAGAGTTTTTACAATTAACTGCATGTAAAATCCAAGGTTCAGAAATGAGCTGGTTGCGCTTTTCCACAACAAGAACTGCAGCACTTCAAATGATTTTCAATTCTTTTTTGGAGCTGCATGATGAAGCTCGTTCAATGTTAATAACAGCACTAAAAAATATGACTAAGCAGTTGGCTAATCTAAGTGAAGCGGAGTTGCTTTTAGCTTTTAACCTGGTTAAGGTTTCTGGTGAGATTGAGCGCAGTTCTGCTGTAGAGAAGATGAGTTCAGTTGATCGTCAACGGCTATTAGCTGCTGTGAATGAAACGATTCAATGGTTGCTTAAAGAAATTAATAAGAATTTTGCTCAATCAGGAGTAAGTGTTACAATCCAACATAAAAATGAAGCGCCAAGAATTTCTGCTGATGTAAGGGGTTTACAAGATCCAAAAACGCAAGCTAAAGGAAAAGAAAGACAAGCGCCCTCTGTAGGCTCATCTTCCTCCAGTGCTTCTAGTAGTAGTGCCGCTGCCCCAAGTCCTTCCTCTTCGCCTTCAAGCGCTCAAGCAGCAGCTCAGTCAAATGATGAGGCTACCTTCACACGGTCATTCAATGTGGATGCACTAGCTGATATGTATTTAGCAGAATACACTAGAACACAAAATACAGCCCAAGTCTTGACACTACTCAGATTAGCTGCATGTAAGATAGAAGCTTCAAAAAAAGGCTGGTTGGAGACTTCTGTTACATCTACAGAAGTAGTCTCTATATTCCACTTGACTTGCCAATATATGACAAATGAATTGCTCTCTGAATTAGTTATATATATAAAAGAAAATGCGAAGCCAGAAACTAAAAAATTTACCAATATGGATGAAGGTCTGATAGCTTCCTTCTATTCTGAGCTTAGACCTGGAATGACTCAACGAGAGCGACAACAGTTGTTACTTCATGTGAATGCGACTGTTCAACAGCTATTTACAGACATCAATGAAGCTTTTACTCTTGAAGTTGAAAGAGCAGCTGCAGTAGCAGGTAATAGCTCTTCGTCTTCAAGAGCTCAAACAGCGGCACCAAGGCCAATAAGTGACGAGGCAGCCTTCACCAAGTCAATCACTATGGAATGGATAGTTACTATCTATTTAGGAAACTATGCTAAAACACAAGATACAGCCCAAGTCTTAACACTACTCAGAGTAGCTGCATGTAAGATAGAAGCTTCAAAAAAAGGCTGGTTACGGCCTCTTGCTACACATACAAAAGCAATCTCTACATTCTGTTTGTCTTGTCAGGATTTAAGAAATGAATCGCTTTCCCAATTAGCTACATATATAAAAGAGAATGCGAAGCCGGGAACTAAAAAATTTATTGATATGAATGAAAGTATGATAGCTTCCTTTTATTCTGAGGTCAGACCTGGAATGACTCAAGGAGAGCGTCAACAGTTGTTACTTCAAGTGAATAGCACAGTTCAACAGCTATTTACAGACATCAATGAGGCTTTTACTCTTGAAGTTGAAAGAGCAGCTGCGGTAGCAGGTAATAGATCTTCTTCTTCCAGAGCTGTTCCAACAGTAGTAAGAGCGCCCGCTGAGTCTAATACTGCTAGTACTGCAAGAGCTACCATAAGTAGTGAAATAGACCGTCTTTGTCATGATTATTTCAAGACAGTCTTTTCTCAGCCTGCACAGGCAGCACAGCATATCAGACAGCTTCTTCAACTTCTTGCCTGTCGAATTGAAGGTCGTACAAATAAACTACTGCCTTCTACTACTTTAAGTTTTGAAGAACTTTTTCATGAAATAAGTCCTGCGTTTAATAAAGAACTTGCTAAATGTAAAGATGATGATATTCAGTTCATACTGACAACGCTTCGTCAAGTGCTGAGAGACAAAAATGCTCTTCAGTTAACTTCCCAGGATTATAGCTCTATTTTTACAAATGATTTTACTGGAAGGGTAGAAGAGCGAACAGTAGCTGTGAATCAGACCGTTTGGTTGCTAGGGCAAGGACTTGGCGTATTTCATTTTCAAGAGACGCTTGCAATGATGAATAAAAAAGAGACAACAGAAAGTATTTTAAAAAAATTCTTAGAGCAATTTTTTCTTATCGAGCATGCAGAGCTAAGAGACTATCTCGCGCATCTTCTTCTTACTACACTTGCAAAAAGGGCTATGATTCAAGTTCATAATAAAGTGAAAGCTTTAAAGCCTACAGAAAACATTCCAGAAATGACTGACAAGCTGGTAGCAGAATATTTTCCACAACAGGTAGAGCGACTGATGAATGCTATGCAGTCTCCAATGATTATGCGCTTTGCAATCGATGTAGTGAAGCCACACCTTCTTGTAGCTGCAGCTCAACTGATGAAAAGTGACGAAGCTTTTGTACTTCATCGTGCACTGGCACACAATGGCCCATTTGATTACCGACCAGATGCTCCGAGGCAAAACTATCAAAAACAGTTTACATCATGGAAAATGAGTGAATTTGCCAAATACTTGGATGCTGGCTTTAAAGGATCTAGTGGCTTTTCTCGTCTGAACTAATCGAGTGATCAACTATGAGCTTGTCACTTTTGATGACAAGCTCATGAAGATATATTGAGTTTAGATATATCATGTATTATATGGGATATTTTTAGTATAGTTAACTATATTTTATTGG